>JAGDDO010000197.1 GCA_017848205.1 Oscillospiraceae bacterium
ATCATTCGTAACCGGTACGGACTTTTGTTCGTACATAGGAAAATCCATCACATACAGACCATCTTTTTTAGAAACGGTCAGTTTACCGCTGAGTGTATTAAACTCTATGGTATCACTGTCCTTATCAAAATAATTGAATATCACAAATGAAGAAGCCAGGGTAGCGTTCCCGCACAGATCGACCTCAGATCCGGGAGTAAACCATCTGAGATGATATCCCTGTTCTTCTTTAACAATAAACGCTGTTTCACTCAGATTATTCTCTATGGCCAGTTTCAGCATAAACTCCTCGGAAGGCCAGAAATTGCTATATTGTACAAAAAGCCGCCGGCTGATGACAATGACCAGCCGGCGGCTTAAATTGTATAAAATCAATAATGACATGAACGAACAATTACTTGAATACGCTCATTTCCCCTTCATTCGCATAGGAGTCGTACCATAGGTATGAACCGTCTGAATTCCTTGTAACAGTTGCTGCCATACCTTCAAATTCTGTCTCTTCGCTGTAACTTCCGTCCACATTGTATGTTTCAAGCGTACAGCTGCCGATCAGATCAATGACCGACGGATCCGAAGAATCCTCTTCTCCGTAATAACTCCAATGGCGGTATGTATCCGGAGACACAACGGATATGATATCAACGCTGTAGAAGCCTTCGTCATTATAAATACTCATTGTGTATTTATAAGTAACGGTGTCTATCAGTTCGATAAGATCCTGATCCTGATACTCCGCGATTTCATCCGTCATTTCCGGATATTCTTCCGTAACGGTTACTTCGATAGTGTATTGCTTTGTGCATCCGCCATATACAAGCTCAACATCAAGAACAGCCTCTCCTGCACCGGTTGCGGTAACTTCTGCGCCTTCAGCCTTTATAACATTTTCATCACTTGATGTAACGCTGATGCTTTCGGTCATATCAAGAGCCGCATTGACAACTACAGAATCCGACATTCCAACATACATATAAGTACCGTTCTGAATGCAGGGATATACTATAGGCTGTTCAAAAAAGTAATAGTCCTCCCCGTTCTCATCTCCGCCTATAAAGTCAAAGATATTCGTCTTTTCAAGCGTAGAAGCCATTGAACCATATATAAGCTCACATTTTTCCCCGTTCAGCCTGCATATGGCAGTCATATCTTCCGTAGCCGCATAAGCCGCGTAAAGTTCTCCATCCCTGAGAAGTCTGAGTTCATGGAACCATTCGTCGGTAAAGCATTCTTCAACTTCGTCTTTATTGCCGGTTCTGCCAAAGTCACCGATACCCGATCCCGGAATGTTACGCAGGAATTCCAGAATAGTGTCGTCAGTTGCCCAGCCTGTTGAGTCAAGCGGGCTGAAACTGCCCTCATACAGCGAATATTTTTCATTTTCCGCAGTCAATGTCACATTATTTTCATTATCGATAAATAAAGTGATCCCCGACTCGTCATTCCTGTACATAGCTTTGTTGATAAGCTCAAGTGTAAGCGAACAGTTTGTTTCCGAACCGATCTCCTCGTCTTCCGGCGCCTCAAGACTGCTTAGCTGAATGACAGCCCTGTTATTATCCACAGGAAATATATAAGCAAGAATGTTATGTCTTTCAGAGCTTTCATCCCAATAAAACGCCATCGAAGATGTTTTGAAATCTCCTGCATTATCCGGTAGAATGATCTCGGTAGGAGTCGGGATCTCAGTCGGTTCTGCTGTCGGTGAAGGAGTTTCATCCGACGCTGCCGCTGTCGGAGAAGGAACTTCAGTCGGTTTTGTTGCCGGCGCTGCAGCCTCAGTCGGAGACGGTGATTCCGTACTTTCTTTCCGGCACCCTGCGAACCCCGCAGCCATTATCAGTAAAACCACCAGTAAAAATATCTTTTTCATAACGGCAAAATTCTCCTTCGGCATTAGTTTTTGATCGTCACATTCTTACTGCATGATTTTCCATTACAGGTAACTTTGAACGTATATGTTCCGCTTTTGGCCATATTACCGGAACTCGTATACATATTCCAAGTGAAAGAATAATTGGTGTTGCTATAGGCAACTTTGGCGTATGTTTTTGAGTATATCCTGGTTCCGTTACTGTTGAATACCTCAAATTTCGGAGCATAGCCCTTTAACGAAACAATATTGAAAATGACCTTCAAAGACTTGTTTCCGTTGGTATCATATATATACTTGGAAGATGAATATGAAATTTTACCGGCAGAATGACTGACCTTGCGGGAATACGTGTTAGACAGCATGTCGCGTGAACCGGCTAAACTAAAGTACAGAGTATAGGTTCCGCTTGGAAGTGTGGAAAAGTCCACACCATAGGATACTTCCTTTGATCCGCCGCGAGGCAGGATATTCCAGTCTTTCCATGACATGATCTTCTTACCTGCGGAATTTACAAGAATCTGATTAAATACCGTAAGCGGCGAATCATACCTTGTATCCGATCTGTCATAAACTATTTTTTCCTTAATCTGATATTTTCCATTACTGTAACCATTATCCAGATTGTAGACATAAACTATTCCGTCAGAAGTTGAGAACCCTCCCGCTTCTGCCTTTTCAGTTTCTGTAAACGCGAAACATCCGGCTGCCATGCATAATACCAGCAATGCCGAAATGATCCTTTTCAGAAGTTCCATTTTGGTTCCTCCACCATTTCTTTCATTTGTAACAAACATTGATATCAGTCTCCCGACTTTATAAATATCTCTTCCCAATAAGTCTTGAATTCGTCTTCCATATCGTGCCAGCAGAGTGTTCCATGGTCGAAGATAAATTCAGCCGAGCCGTTCGTGTAAATGGTTTTGCGCTCTTCGTCTTCCGAATCCCTGTCCATAATATATGTGGTATATGATCCTTTCCCAACACAGCTGTAAATAGCTCTTCCGGCGTCATCTTTTCCGGCATATCCTGCCTTATACTGCC
>JAGDDO010000198.1 GCA_017848205.1 Oscillospiraceae bacterium
GAAAAAACGCGGATCAAGATATTTTATAACAGATGCAATAACGCTGCCTTTTCCTGATGCCTCCCAGCCTTCAAAAACCAGTATGACCGGTCTGTTCTGCTCCTTTATTTTAAGCTGAAGACGGGGAAGTGAATCACGAAGCTCCCTGTTCATCTCCTGCAGTGCAGATTTTTTTACTGTCTGGGATACTGCCTTCTCTAACATATGTCATTCCTCCCTTGTATCAAAATTGTAGATGATAACAAAAATTTTCCCCATAATATTATTTTATCATATATTATAAGCTTATTCAAGTGCTAAGCTATGATGGACTTTACAAAATATTGATGGTGTGTTATAATGAATACGTTCTGTTTTTTTACGGGATCAGGGTTTTTGCCCTGCCAATACTATGAAAGTATACGGAGGAAAGTTATGGAAGAAAATATTGTCGCCGGTGTGGGGGCAAATCTGAGAAAAAATCTCAGACGACGTGAAGGACAATTCAATGTAACATTTGGTGATATAATCGCACAGCTTAAGAAACTGCTTGTTTTATGGCTTGTAGTTTCCGTTGTGTTATCTCTCATAGTAGTTTCAGCTACTGCAGTTGTCAAGCAGGATGCGTACCAGAAACTCACTGCTGTGATAAGCTTTACTTATGACGGAGTTGAAAAGGGACTTGATCCTAACGGAAACAAGTTCTATGTTAATTCCATAAAGAGCGAAGAGATCATTGACGAAGTCATGAAGGACATGGGTATTGCCGAAGATCAGAAAGACGTTATAAGAAGAAACATCACATTTGAAGGTGTTATTCCGGAAAACGCTATTTCAAGAATCACATCAAGCAATAACCTTTTTGACGGCAAGCAGGCTGTTTCATCAACTCAGTCAGTGTCAGAAACTACTTACTATCCGACACAGTACAAAGTTCACTTTGACTATGCTGCAACAAATCTCGGCAACAGCCAGGCTGCGGATTTCATCAATAACATGCTTGAATGCTACAGCAAGCATTTCTTCAATTCATACGGTTACAACAAGTCACTCAGCAAGTCACTCAATGCTTTTGACTATCAGAATTACGACTACGCTGAAGCAATTGATGTATTTGATTCATCACTTACAAAGCTTTCAACATACATCACTCAGGTATCTAGCAACGATACAACACGTTTCCGTTCTGCTGAAACAGGCTACACATTTGCAGACCTTACAGAAGCTATCGAAACCATCAGGGAAAGAAATCTTGACACTATCGATTCCTATGTAAGCATCAATTCAGTTACAAAGGACAAGGAAACACTTCTTACATACTACATGTTCAGGATCGAATCTCTTCAGAGACACCTTGCTGTATGCAACGAAACACTCGCTTCAGTAAACGACTCGATCGCTAACTACAAGAAGAACACCATTCTTTACTTCTCACAGGGCGAAGCTCAGAAAGATACTGACATGACAGCATCTATCGCTTCACAGGAATACGATGAACTCTTCGAAAAGAGACAGTCTATTCAGAATGATCTTTCATCAACTGCCCAGCAGATAAACCTCTACAACAAGAGGATCGAAAGACTCAATGCTTCAACACAGGCTAATTCAGCTTCACAGAAGGCAAAGGTTGAAGAGGAGATCTCAAAACTCAATGCGATGATCAACGATATTTCGGAAAATGTAAGCAAAACTACTGATGACTACTACAGAACAGTTGTTTTCCCTAAGGCTTACAACATTCTTACATACGCTTCATCTTCAACACTGGGCGTTATCAAGCATGCAGTAAAGGATTCATTCTCAACAGTATTCATCCTCTGTGCTGTAATTTTTGCAGTTTATGTAGCTGCCGCTGTAGTTCTTGCAGTAAATAAGGAACTTATAAAGCTTTACGGACCGAAGTCAGGAAAGAAAGCTGCGGCAAAGACAGGCGCAAAGAAAGAAGCGGCTGCAAAGAAATAACTGAATAATATCTGATACATTAAAATGCAGATTCCTTGTTTTATGGAATCTGCATTTTTTCTTTACTTTAAATTGTTCATATGTTATAATTACTATATACGTCGAAATTTACTTTTTCAATTAACGGAGGGAACGTTTTTGGCTAACAACAAGATCAGAAATTTCTGTATTATAGCACACATAGATCATGGAAAATCAACTCTTGCGGACAGAATACTTGAAAAAACCAAGACGGTTGCTGTAAGAGATATGGAAGAGCAGCTGCTTGACAACATGGATATTGAGCGTGAACGCGGAATAACAATCAAGGCCAGAGCTGTAAGACTTCTTTACACTGCTGAGGACGGCGAGGAGTACACATTCAATCTTATCGATACTCCGGGGCACGTTGACTTCAACTACGAAGTATCGCGTTCACTTGCTGCCTGCGAGGGTGCGATCCTTGTCGTGGATGCATCACAGGGTATTGAGGCGCAGACTCTTGCAAATACCTATCTTGCGATCGAGCATGACCTTGAAGTTCTTCCTGTAGTAAACAAAATCGATCTTCCTTCCGCTGATCCTGAAAGGGTATGCAGCGAAGTGGAAAACATAATCGGAATTCCGGCTATGGATGCTCCGCGCATATCTGCCAAGATGGGAACAAACATCGAGGCAGTACTTGAAAAGATCGTAAAAGAGGTACCGCCTCCGCAGGGAGATACCGAAGCACCTCTCAAGGCTCTGATCTTTGACAGCTACTACGATTCATACAAGGGCGTTATCATTTACGTAAGAATCAAGGAAGGAACTGTAAGAACGGGCGACAAAATAAGACTTATGGCTACCGGTGCCGAGTTCACGGTTGTTGAAGCCGGCTTCATGGATGCCGTAAACCACATAAACAAGGACTTTCTTGAAGCAGGCGAGGTAGGATACATTGCCGCTTCCATTAAGAATATCGGTGACACGCGTGTCGGTGATACAGTTACCAACAGCGAAAGGCCGTGTGACGAGCCGCTTCCAGGCTACCGTAAGGTAAATCCTATGGTTTTCTCGGGTATTTATCCTGCAGACGGTGCCAAGTACGGCGACCTTCGTGATGCCCTGGAAAAGCTTCAGCTTAATGACGCTTCACTTTCTTTCGAACCTGAAACTTCCATAGCTCTCGGATTCGGCTTCCGCTGCGGCTTCCTCGGACTTCTTCACATGGAGATCATTCAGGAAAGACTGGAACGAGAATATAATCTCGACCTTATAACAACTGCTCCGTCGGTTATCTTCAAAATAAACCTTACCAACGGGGAAACGGTATATATCGACAATCCGACGAACTATCCGGATGCGGCAGTCATAGCATCTGCCGAGGAACCGATGGTAAAGGCTGAAATACTTGCTCCGTCTGAATTTGTCGGCAATATCATGGAGCTCTGTCAGGACCGCCGCGGAGTGTTCAAGACAATGGACTATCTTGACGACACACGTGTGAACATCCACTACGAGCTTCCTTTAAACGAGATCGTTTACGACTTTTTCGATGCGCTTAAGTCAAGAACACGCGGCTATGCGTCATTTGACTATGAACTTATCGGTTATCAGCCATCCAAACTCGTCAAGCTCGATATTCTTCTCAACGGTGACAACGTGGATGCGCTTTCATTTATCGTTCATGCAGACAACGCCTATGCCCGTGCCAGAAAGATGGTTGAAAAGCTCAAGGAAAATATTCCGAGACAGCTTTTTGAAGTTCCTGTACAGGCTGCCATCGGC
>JAGDDO010000199.1 GCA_017848205.1 Oscillospiraceae bacterium
AATCACCAAATGAATAAGCTATTGCTAATTACTGCAATATCGTCTGAAATCTTTTGATTCTTGATTTTTCACAAAATTTCACATTCGGTATTGACATGCGGTTAGTTTTGAGTTATTATAATTATCGTGGGCTAACTCATATAAAAGGCCGTAAATACTTAACAGGAGGGACTTCATTATACAACATAAAAAGCCAGCTGGAATGTTATTCAGCTGGCTTAAAAATTATTATAGTGTCATTCGCAAATCAGTTATATGCATCCGCCTTTTTAAAGCTTTTTACAAAACCGAAATAAACTATAAAGCACATAGTTATCTGAACAAGTGTGGAACACGGAGTTGCAAGACCTATTTTGAAAAGTGAACCGTTTCCGATACGGGACATTAGAAATGCAACTGGTATTCTGATAAGGAATGCTCCGATTATTCCCTGCAGCATTACGAATTTGGTCTTCTCAATACCGTTGTAGAAACCGATGAAGCAGAAAAGGAAGCATGTGAACAGGCAGTCTATCGCATATGCCTTAAGATAGTCCCAGGCTGCTGCTATTGTATCCGGTTTGTTTGAGAATATTCCGGCAAGCAGATCACCGTGGAAGAAAGCAAAGAAGAACATAATGACACCGAAAATCACTGATACTCCTATACCGCTTTTAAGTGCCTTTACCGCACGGTCTGAATGTCCTGCACCGTGATTCTGGGCAACGAAAGCGGCCATGGACTGCATGAAGGCAAGAGGAACGAGCATGATGAATGCACACACCTTCTGTGCAACGCCGACACCGGCAGATGCTGTAACGCCGAGCGTATTAACGATACCGGTAAGTACAAGGAATGACACGCCCACAAGGAAATCCTGAAGAGCTATCGGTGTTCCGATACGAAGTATAGTGTAAGCGCAGCTCTTTTTCAGACGCAGATCTGAACGGTGAAATTCAAACGGAAGCTTCGTTCTTCTGATTATGAAAAATGAAATGATAACGCTTGTAAGCTGAGCAAGTACAGTTGCAAGAGCAGCGCCCGATGCTCCCATATGAAATCCTGCTACAAACAGAAGATCTCCGGCTATATTGAATGCGCATGCTATACCGACAGCAATAAGAGGAGTTCTGGAATCGCCGAGTCCTCTGAAAATACTTCCGAGGAGATTGTATGCGGTAATTACAAGGAATCCCCCGCCGCATATTCTGATGTAGTTTTTCGTAAGATCGAATGCTTCAGGCGGCGCCTGCAGGGTCTTTGCAAGAAGTCCGCATCCGAAGACACCGATAAGCGTAAACAGAGCACCTGTAAGTGCGAAAATTATAAGTCCGGTACCGATAGTCTTCGCCGCATCTTCCGGACGTTTCTGACCGATACGCTGTGCGACTGCAACAGTAACACCCATTGAAAAGCTTACTATCAGATTGGTAAGAGTCTGAAGTATCTGTGAACCAGTGGAAACTGCAGATACATCTGCATCCGATCCGAACCGACCAACTACGAGCAGATCCACCGCACCGTACATGGCCTGCAGAAACATAGCAAACAGTACGGGCAGCATAAATTTAAGGAGCTTCGGCAGAATAGCTCCCTCAGTAAAATTATTTTTCAAACTTAAAAACCTCCGTAAAAAACCGGACAAAACAGCAGGTGTTCCCCTGCAGCCCTGTCCGGCACACAAATACCGACGGCCTGAAACCGAACTTCAGCCGCCGGATTTAAGTTTTCTTTACAGTTTTACAGTGAACCTTATAAAGAGCTTCCCGTGATAACAATAACAATGAACAACCACCATACAGGAAAAAGGAAATAATCGATAACGGAAACTTTAACTTTAAACCTTAAGCGTCAACCGAAACCTGAAATTCAAAAATTACTTGAATTTTAAAAATTCACTGAAAACTGTAAACGGAAAATAACCGTATCGATCAGATATCGATCTCCATTTCGACTGTATTGTTTATCAGATCAAGTGCTGTCTGTGCTCTTGCAAGCTTGTCAGACAATTCGTTATAGTCCTTCTCAGCCTGTTCGATGTCATAGTTTGCATACCGGTAATCGATGATGTTTGAACCCTGAACACCGAGACCTCTTTCACGTACTTTAGGCAGTGCGTTTTTCATTTCAGAAAGTTTGTTTATCTGCTTTGAAAGCTGAGGCATATATACAAGCAGTTCATCAATAGTAACACCGAATTCCGGAATTACAGTTGTTGTATTGAAAACATTTATAGCATGTCTTACTTTACGTATCTTCAGTTCCGTTTCAGCCTGAGCTTTCTGCATTTCGCTGTAGTTATACTCCGGGCGCACTGACTCAGGATCTTCCTGAAGCGCGGCAACAAAGCTCTTTGAGTTCTGTTCGCGTATCTGTAAGGTACGAAGTTCGTCATTAAGATGGCGCAGCACCTTCGCTGCCTGTGCTGATGTGATTTTCATGGATATACCTCCCCTGTGATCATGTCATAGTATGTTTAGGAAAATCAGTTTTTGCGTTCTCTGTAATTATCGCACATTTAAAACGAAATGTCAAATCTGACTATCCATCGTTTTCAGATTATGTATATGCGCTGCAGATTCACAAAATCCGCCTGAAAGCACCATATCTGGAATCATAAATCATTAAAATTTCGTAAATCACCGAAAAAACAGCACTCAGAGTGTTTTTTAATACAATTATAAGCTGTTTCACTAAATTTAAGTATCTCTGTTTAAAAGTAATGTAGAATCATTTAACGGAGGGTTGCTTTTTAAACTTAAATGATATATAATAAGCATGTAAAGAGAGGTACGAAAATTTAAAGGAGATAACT
This sequence comes from Oscillospiraceae bacterium, assembly GCA_017848205.1. Next base: position 2,795 of record JAGDDO010000199.1, read on the forward strand.
TTTAATCAAATCTAACATCAAAAAGGAGGACATCATATATTATCTTCACAGAACAGGTTGTTTCTGTGATCAAACTGATTTCTGTATTCTTATGATAGAGATTATTGCTGGTGTATAAGGAAATTAAGACACTAAATTCAGGGATCACTGTTACGATCGCCTGTTACAGTGATTTCCTGGTACTTAGAAAGCGAGAACCCATTATGGATGTACAGGTTAAATCATGTGACGGCATTACATTAATGCCAATCGAAACCAAATTACTGTCAGACAGAAAAATATTTCTCGAAGGAGAAATAGACAGCGAAAGTGCGTGCGAATTTGTTAAAAAGCTGCTTTACCTCTGTCTTGAAGACAGTGAACAACCTATCGACATTATGATAAACAGCGTAGGCGGAGGAATCCAGTCCGGGCTGTTTATATACGACACACTTCAGTCATGCAGAACACCTTTACGAATGTTCTGCATGGGAACAGCTTATTCAATGGCAGCTGTTATTTTTACGAGCGGAAAAACCAGATACATGTTTCCAAACAGCGAACTGATGCTCCACGAGCCGCTTATAAGCAACGGACTTGGGGGAAGCGCCTCATCAGTACGTTCCGTATCAGACAGTCTTTTGGAATCAAAAGACAAAATAAACAGGATACTTTCAAAACACACCGGTAAGACTCCCGAAGAGATCGAAGAAGCTACACGCTTTGATCACTATTTCAGTCCGGAAGAAGCAATCAGATTCGGGCTCGCAGATGAAATTATCGGATTTGAGAAAATGCTGGAGGTCTGAGTATGGAATTTGACAGAATTATTCTCGGAGACAGTCCGAAAGCCAATTACAGCTCAGACTGTTCAGAAACAGGTATCAATAACAACATAATCGTATGTGCAGGAACAGGCGGCGGTAAAACCATGTCCGTAACTGAGCCGCGTCTTCTGAACACATACAACTCAAGCCTTGTCGTAACGTGTACCAAACACAGGATCGTAGACAAGTACAAGAGTGTATTTGAGAAGCGTGGCTACAATGTACTTGAACTGGATTTTACCAAGCCTGAAAGGTGCAACACAAGCTTCGATCCGATCAAATACGTCTCTAATCATATAGACGTTAAATTTCTCGCATCATCAATAGTTATGGCAAACAGCAGAAAGGCAAGTTCAAGTGCTGATCCGTTCTGGGATGATTCATCCACCAGCCTTCTTTCAGCACTTATCCTTCTTGTAACAAACAAAAATCCAGATGCAACTATTGCTGATGTAGTCGAGAAATTCCGCGACATGGAAATATATGATGACGACGACGAACTCAGAACATCTTATGACACGGATTTCAGATATCTTGAACTCGATGATCCGGGCAATCCTGCACTGGCTCACTGGAAAACATTCAAGATTGCACCGTGCAAAACAGCAAGATGCATTTACTCTACTCTCAGCTCGTCGATGGACCTCTTCTTTACGGAAAACATCCTGAAAACAGTACAGCTGTTCGATACAGTGAATTTCAGAGATATTGCTGACAAGAAAACTATACTTTTCATAACCACCTCAGCGGTCAATCCGGGTGCAAACTATTTCGTAAACATGTTTTACTCCCAGCTCTTCAAGGAGCTTTTCGAATACGGTGAATCACGTCCGGACGGTAAACTTCCTCGGCCGGTCAGTGTAATTGCAGATGATTTCGCAACGGGATCACGAATCCTCAACTTCCCTGAATATATATCCATATTCAGAGAAAAGCTCATCAGCGTTACGCTGCTTCTGCAGTCTGAAACACAGCTTTCAGGAATGTACGGAAACGAAGATGCCGTCTCGATAATCAACAACTGTGACACCTACGTATACATGGGCGGAATGGATCTTAAGACCTGCTCAAACATATCTGTACGCGCAAACCTGCCGATGGAGGATATACTGAATATGCCTGTCGGTCAGGAACTAATCTTCAGACGCGGACAGAAACCGCTTAAAACAAAGCGTTACAACATACTCGAAGACGACAATTACAAGCAGATCACTGCTGAATATGAAACCATATTCAGCAGCTCTGCGAATGACAAAGAGAAAAACGATCTGCGGGCGTAATCTGACGATTACCAACCTGATACACGCGCCATCGGCGCTGTTAAAATGATTGGGGTTCATTTTAACAACATTTTCGTATCATCTCTACCTCTTTTTATAAAATCCGGCGGCCTGAAACCAAACTTCAGCCGCCGGATTTAAATTTATACAAATAAAAGCGGAGCTGGGGCTCCGCTTTGTTTATAGCACGCCGAAGGCGTACATTTTATTTGTTGTTCAGTACATCAGCATCGTAAATTTTTACAAACTTCATGCCCTTTCCGGCATCTTCCTTATAGTCTTTCCAGATAAGATTTTCTCCGTCTAATGCAAATTTCCACGTCCGTCAGAAGCAGCGCCATCTGGTCCGAGGAC
>JAGDDO010000200.1 GCA_017848205.1 Oscillospiraceae bacterium
ATCTGACAGCAGCTCTGCAGGAAAAAAAGCAGACAGACCTTCTGAAAGCAAAACGTCAGAAGCGGAAAAAGAAGTGGAACACAGTGCGGATGCACAGGAATTTGATGAAAACATAATCGGAACTGCTGACGGATACGGCTACGAACTTTGGAAAGACAAAGGCAACACAAAATTCTTCGTTGAACCGGGCGGCGGATGTTTCTCATGTGAATGGAAAAACATCAACAACGCTCTTTTCAGACGCGGACAGAAATTCGACTGCACACAGACCTACGATCAACTCGGAAATATCTCCGTGGATTACGGTATTGACTATAAACCGCAGGGTAACTCATACATGTGCGTTTACGGCTGGACCAAATCTCCGCTCGTGGAATTCTACATAGTAGAATCATGGGGCACATGGCGTCCGCCGGGAGCACCTTTCGCCATCGGAGATGTCACCGTGGACGGTGCAGTCTATGACATATACAAAACCACCCGCGTTGAACAGCCATCCATCGACGGCACCCAGACCTTCGACCAGTACTGGAGCGTCCGCCGCGAAAAGCCTTCCGGCGAAGGTACGAAACGAGAAGGCACGATCTCAGTTTCAAAGCATTTTGACGCATGGAAGAAATGTGGACTTGAACTCGGAAAAATGTACGAAGTTGCTCTTACCATCGAGGGATATCAGTCAAACGGCAGTGCTGTGATCTATAAAAATGATCTGAAGATCGAAGGTACTTATTCCAAAGCGACTGATATTGAAGTTAATGTTGATGAGGAAGCTATCAAAAAGCTTGAGAATGGCGGACAGTAATAAACCGGCCTGCTGGAATTAAAAATTTATATACAATAAAAATACGCCACATCTCACCGGAACGACCCGGTTTTGAGATGCGGCGTGTTTAGTTTATTTTAGATTTTTGTTTTACATATTACTATTTCTTCTATTCCTGCATCAGCTTTACCATAGCTGTCTTTCCGAAAAACGCAATACCATAAACCACCTGTTGTCTGTAGCCGTAAGGCATTGTCTTGTTATAGCCTTTCGCTCTAATCTGCGCTATAGCTTCATCACAGTCTTTTTCCAGCGCATTCTCAGATGATGAGCGCTTGAATTCAAGAAGTATAATTCTTCTGTTCGGACGATCTTTTATGCGCAGGTCAAGTCGACCTAAACCTGCTTCTGTATTGGAATCAAGACTGTATCCTCTTGATGTGAAAATGCCGTTTAGCATGCCGTGATAGTATTCTTCACCGTAGTCAAAATAACTTATCGAATCCCATAAGATATCTGAAAGTGTATTTCCGGCAGTTTCTTCATCCCTGTTCCACATGGCATTTATAAATGCATCTGCCAGCGATCTGTCAAGTGTACGGTTGAAACGTTCGACAACTGCATCTTTAAAAAGGCATGTTATCTCGGCATTTGGTATCCTAAGTTTTAGTCCGTCTTTTTTGCCGGCTTTCTCTGCTTTTGAAACATATCCAGTCATAAGCAGAACGCTCCAGAGATTTTTCTCAGATGCCGACATCTGATCATATGTCAGTTCTTCAATCACATCCTGAGTAATACTTTCTCCGTCAAGAAGCGCTTCAAATTTATTCGATATTTCAAAATTCGGATCATTTACAAAATCATCAAGTATAGAATTTGAGCTGGTATTTATCCAGTAATTCTCCGGAGTATCATCCTCACCTTCCAGGATGCTTGAAATATAACTTGTAACATCCCACGGACAGAATACTTCGGTATCTCCGAAAATATATCCGTCATACCATTCTTTAATGATATCAAATTTATCTGAAAGATCGTAGTAATCAAGCATTTCTTTTACTTCTTCAGAAGTGAATCCGAAATACTTACTGAAACTTTTGTTCAGCACTGAATAACATCTGAAATTGTTAAGCCCTGTAAAGATACTTTCCTTTGAAATACGCAGACATCCGGTGATCACAGCAAACTTCAGATATTCATTTGTTTTAAGCGAAGAGCCCATAAGCCCGCGTATCACATCAAGCATCTGTTTGTAGTACACAGGATCTTTTGAGGCATGCGCCTTTGCAAGCGGAACATCGTATTCGTCGATAAGAAGAATAACACGTTTTCCGTAAACAGCATGCAACATTCGTGATAAGGTTTTAAGAGAATCTTTTATCGCTGTATATCTTCTGTTTTTATCTCCACCCCAGTCATTGAATTTAAGGTGATGGAACAACTCGATGTCAGACGGATCTACCTTTTCATCAGTTTCAAGAAAAGTAAACTTTTGCACAGATCAGAAATCACTCCTGCAAGCATTTCAAATGCATTTTCAAAATCCAGTGCCTCAACACTTTTCAGTGATACAAATAACACCGGATACTGATTCATCCATTCCATGCAGAATTCAGGATGATTTTCTGAAATATTAAGTCCTTTAAAAACACTTTCGCTGTCTCTGCGAATATCGAAAAGGCTCTCTATTGTACTCATCATCAGAGTTTTTCCGAATCTCCGCGGACGGGTGAAAAGAGTCACCTTATTGCTTGTCTTTGCGGCAAGATCATAAATAAGCTCTGTTTTATCTACATAATAGCCATTATCATGAATGATCTCTTCAAAAAACTCATTGCCTACAACGACCAGCTTATTCATCGATAAAGTCTCCTTTCAAAATATTATAAAACTACGTTTCTTTTTACTTAAATTAGATTATACCATATATGAGGATTGAATTCAATATAAATACAAGAAACGGCACCTTCAGTTAACGCTTTTCATGAATCTTACGCGCTTCATACTGATCTGAATATCATCTGACTGTCACAAACCGTTAGTCAGGATTTCACATTTCAGAATAAAGATTTCACTTTCGTCCCATTTTCTCTTCATAATGCTGCGATATAATAAAATCACAGAAACAAAAGCATCGCACCCGGCGAAAGGAAGATCATTATGAACAGAAAATATATAATCTCATCATTTCTTATGGCAGTAATGGCCGTATCAGTAAACGGATGCGGCACGGGCTCAGTTCAGGAAAACATTTCACTGAACGATAACAGTATCATTTCGCTGCCTGACACATCAGAACCGGACGAAACGGCCGCTCCGGCAGAATCAGCCGTCGAATCAGCAGCTTCTGCCGAAACAGCTGAAACGACCGCAGCAGAAAAAACTGAAAAGAACAGCAGATCATCAGAAAATTCAGCTTCTGAAACCGGAAATTCTGATATATCTGAAACTGTACAGTCTTCAGACAGTACAGAAGAAAAGTTATTTACGAAGCGGGATCTGGAACAGACAGCGGATACAAGCGAAGCAAAGCATTTAACCGCAGCTGACGGCAAGGTAATCGATATAACCGATGAAGGTGTTTACACCATAAGCGGAAATGCGAAAAACTGTACTTTCAGGATCAACGCAGACGATTCTGCCAAGATCCAGCTCGTACTTGACGGCGTTACTGTCGAAAACGAGGACTTTCCGGCTGTATATGTACTTTCAGCAGACAAGGTTTTCATAACAACCACGGACACGGAAAACAGCCTGACAGTCAGCGGACAGTTCAGATCTGACGGCGAAAACAATACCGATGCTGTCATCTATTCAAAGGACGACATTGTTCTCAACGGCACGGGTACTCTGAATGTCATATCCTATTACGGCAACGGTATTTCATGCAAGGACGATCTTAAGATAACAGGCGGAACTTATAATGTAAATTCAGCTCTTGATGCGTTTGAAGCAAATGACACAATTTCAGTATGTGACGGAATCTTCAATGTAAAAACCAATAAAGACGGCTTCCACTGTGAGAATG
>JAGDDO010000201.1 GCA_017848205.1 Oscillospiraceae bacterium
GGAAAGCGTAACGAGGCATTCAGCGAGGCTGAGATAAATGTCGGGGACAGAAGACTTGACATCAGAAAATACAATCATTTCGACGGTAAAATGGTCGTTGCATCTGCCTTCATCATTACCGACGTTTCAAAGTATTACGAGCTTATAGATAAAACAAGAATGCTCAATACGGCAAACGAGGAGATCGCAGTTGAAAAGGAACGCAACCGTATTGCACAGGAAGTGCACGATACGGCCGGTCATACCATGACCCTTATCAATTCTGCGGCAAACATACTTAAAATAAAATTCCCTGAGCTTCCTGAAGAAGCAAAGGGATATATAAACGACATTTCCAGAGAGGCTACAGCCGGCATATCCACGCTTCGTATGGCGATAAACAACATGAAGCGTCAGACTTATTCCAGCATTACAGACGGTATAAGAACGCTTGCTGACAGTGTCAGGGGAATTGAATGTGAATTATGTGTACAGGGCGAAGAAACGGAAAAATATCTTTTCTGTGCGGTGGCAGTCTGCGACTCCTGCCGTGAATCCATCACCAACAGTCTGCGTTACTCCGGTGCGGACAGAATAGATATCGTTGTCAAATTTCTTGAAAACTCACTTGAAGTATATATTTTTGACAACGGCTGCGGATGCAGTGATATACACGAAGGAAACGGACTTTCGGGTATTGTCAACCGAATAAAGGAAATCGGCGGGGTAGTTTCATTCAAATCCAGTGAGGGCAATGGATTTACCACTGCCATTAAAATTCCACTGGGGGAGAAAATGTGATAAAAATTGTAATTGCTGATGACTTGAGTATGCTCAGACAGGGCATACAGGTCGTTCTTGAAACTGACAGCGATATAGAAGTCTGCGGACTTGCGTCGAATGGAAAAGAAGCCTTTGAACTGTGTGAGGAGCATCATCCTGATGTGGTTCTTATGGATATGCGTATGCCGGATTTCGACGGCTCATACGGTACACGTAAAATAAAGGAAAGCTTTCCTGACGTGAAGGTCCTTGTGCTCACCACTTTTGATGATGACGAGACAGTAGCCGAGGCCATGAGCAGCGGAGCTGACGGATACATTCTCAAGGAAATGGAAAGCGAAAAGATCATCCAGGCAGTCAAGGCGGTAAGCAGCGGTATAAACGTCTTCGGACCGAACGTTTACAGCGGGATCCAGAAGAAGATCACCGAAGCACCGAAGCCGGCTTCATCGATGGAAAACGATGCAGTTTCCGAGCTTTCGCCAAGGGAACGCGAAATAATGGTCCTCATCGCTGAAGGTCTCGACAACAAGAACATTGCAGCAAAGCTGTTCCTTGCCGAAGGCACAGTAAGAAACAACATTTCACGTATGCTCGACAAACTGGGACTAAAAGACCGTACCCAGCTTGCAGTGTATGCTGTTAAGAACAATATCATATAAAAATTCAGGGTCATCTCCGCGGAGATGACCTTTTTTTAAAATTTTTAAGGTGAGTGCAAAATTTTTTCTGTTTACAGGTATTTATTCGTATAAGTATATATAGTATTTGAATCGGAAATGTGGTATAATAACTATATCTGCGGAAAATTCCTCAAACGGAACGCGGAGCCGCGTGGCAATCCGGAAGCTTTGAACCTGATCCGGGTGCGATAAATTTACGGCCTGCGGTTATTTGAATAATGAATATTTTAAAAGGGTGAAAAACCATGATATATTTTGACAATGCGGCAACTACAAAGCCGGCAAAGAGCGTTGCTGAAACGATTTATAAGTGCCTTGAGGACAACTTCGGAAATCCGTCGTCGCTTCATGCACTTGGACTGAAGGCTGAGCAGACTATGAGTGCGGCGCGAAAGACTATTGCTGATGCTCTCGGCGTCCCGGCTGAAACTGTTTATTTTACATCAGGTGCTACCGAAA
>JAGDDO010000202.1 GCA_017848205.1 Oscillospiraceae bacterium
TGCGGTCATCCTCAAGAGAAAGGCTTTCGAGCTTGCTGAAGGCACTGAGGCAGAAAAGGAATTCATGCTTATCGACGCTATTGAACGTCTGACACCGGAAGTGTTCCGCGAAGTCAAGGGAAGCGACAAGCCTATATGTGCCAACGTTGACCTTTACTCCGGATTTGTTTACAACATGCTCGGCATTCCGCAGGATCTCTTCACTCCGCTGTTTGCGGTTGCAAGAATGGCCGGATGGGCTGCACACCGCATGGAGGAACAGCTCACAGGCGGCCGAATCATCAGACCGGCGTACAAGGCAGTTGCCAAAAGACGCGAGTATACGAGCATCAGCGAAAGATAAAAACAAAAAACACTTGTTCGCGTAAAAACGAACAAGTGTTATATTTTTATTATTATCACTTAAGACCGCAGCATTTTTTATATTTCTTTCCGCTGCCGCACGGACATGGTGCGTTAGGTGCGATCTTTGCGGAAACGGCCTGGTTTTTGTTTGCGTTTCTTTTAGCTGCCACCGGATTTGCACTCTTTGACGGTGTGTTTAAGAAGCTGCTTAAAGCGGCGAATCCGTCCGGTGAAAGATTGCTTTTAAATATATCTGTAAGTCTTGGTGAAGCGCCTCTGAGGTCTGCGTAGATCTCGTTTCGTGTGAACTGCTTTAAGTCCTTTGCATTAACGGCTCCGTTTACAAATCCGGATATGAGTGACCAGATGTAAGGGAACGCTGCAGCAAAACGTGAAGGATCAAGCGGTTTTACCCTGATGGTATCGACAACTGTCATCTTGGCGTCGAAAACCAGGTATTTAAGCTTGTCGATGTCATCTTTTTTCGGATCTGCGAACTTAAGCTTTGCTGTTCTCATTCCGAGTATTGTAAGAGGATCTACCATGTTTGCGTAAAGAATAAGTGAAAGTTCGAAATCAGCAACAGCTTTCTGGAATGTCATGTCCGAAATAACAGACGGTATCGAATCTGCCATTATTCTTATGAGTCTGTCGGTCACCGGTGTGATGGAAATGTCGTTCGGTGTTCCGGCAAGATATCTGATCACAGATGAGAAAAATGTCTTTCCGGCAGCCTTCGGGTTCTTTTCAAGATATTCCTTCAGGAAATCCGGAGTAAGATCAGTTTCTGTTTTGTTCTGCAGGCAGTCGCCCAGCATTGAGTAAAGCATTGCGATGCACATTGCAGATGCGTCACTGTCTGAACTGTGCTTTTCAAGCAGATCCAGAAGTATATTTTTAAGTTCTCCGTGTTCACCTGAATCAAGCATGAACTCTGAAAAGTCCTGTATCAGTGAAGGGGAGAGCTTATCAGCTGACAGGCATTTCATGTACTGTGCTATAGCTTTTTTGCCCCATTTTCTTTCGGCGTAGGCAACAGCAAGCATGTGCTGGATCTCAGCGTCGTTTTCAGAGATACCGGCATTTTCAAGCAGCTTTATTGCTTTTCCTGGATTATCGTTTTCGAGATATTCCGCAGCAAGCTTCAGGATCTCACTTCTGGATCCCGGTGAGTCTATAGCCATGAGGTGTTTTCCTTTCTAATAAACCTTATACAAAGGAGTAATTATCATGTCAGAAATACTGTATATATCCGACCTTGACGGAACTCTGCTCAATAAAAAGGCAGAGGTTATGCCGGAAACTGTCCGGCTTATCAATGAAGCTGTCTCAGCCGGAGCAAAATTCAGCTTTGCCACAGCCCGTACAGCCGTAACCGCAGTGCCGATAACCTCCGGACTGAATATCAGTGTGCCGGTGGTCCTTATGAACGGGGTCTGCGTTTATGATATATGCAATAAAGAATACGTTAAAATTGAAAGTATACCGGACGAAGCGTTTGCCGAAATGACCGGTGTACTCAGAAACTTTCACCTTTCAGGATTTCTGTTTTCCATTACGGACGGTGAACTGGAGACCTGCTACGAAAACATTGATTCGGAAAACGCACGCAGGTTTTATGAGGAAAGAACCGAAAGGTACGGTAAAATGTTCATAAAGATCGATGATTTTTCGGAACGCGCCGGCAGAAACAACGTTTATTTTTCAGTTACGGACACCAGAGAAAAACTGGAACCGGTTTATGAGCTGTTAAAGAAAATAAACGGACTTCATATCAATTTCTACTGCGACGTTTACAATAATAATTTCTGGTATATGGAAGTGAGTTCCGCAAAAGCTTCGAAGTACAATGCGGTAATGTTCCTGCGCCGGAAATACGGGTTTGATAAAGTTGTAGGATTCGGCGATAATCTTAACGATCTGCCTCTGTTCCGCGCCTGCGACGAGACCTACGCTGTGGAAAATGCACGCGATGAGGTAAAGTCAGCTGCAACGGGAATCATTCCTTCAAACACCGAAAACGGCGTTGCGTTAAAAATCAGCGATTTAGTAAAAAGGCCGCATTGAAATAATCGCGGCCGTAACGTTCCCGAGGTGATTCGAACACCCGACCTACCGCTTAGGAGGCGGTCGCTCTATCCTGCTGAGCTACGGAAACACTTTTAATTTTTTGACTTATATTTTTAATTATATCATAAGCGAGTCTTAATTACAATAGCTATTTAAAAAAAATTAATGTACAAATAACGTGAAGTATGATATAATTAAGGAAATACTGATTAAACAGGAAATACGGCTTTGCCGTATTTCCTGATGGGGAGTTTGCGGGGCTTCGCCCCGGACTCCCACGCTGATTTATGAATAAATCAGCGTTTACTTAAGCCTGTACGAAACCTTAGGAAAGGATATTCAGAATTGAACGACAAATATACATTTGAAAAATTATCTGACACTGTGTGGGTCTGTGCAAGCGAGGATCACCGCTTCGGTACTGACGCATTTCTGCTTACGGATTTTACCGGATACAAGCGTAACGATCTGGTCTGCGAGCTCGGTACAGGCTGCGGCATAATCTCACTTATCATGTCCCGCGAGAATGCTCCGTCAAAGATCTATGCAGTTGACATACAGGAAAATGCCATTGAGCAGCTGAAGCTCGGCATCGAAAAAAGCGGACTTACGAACATCGAACCGGTCTGTGCCGACCTTAAGGTGCTCTGGGAAGGCGCTCCCCTCGGAAAGTGCTCCCTTGTTGTCTGCAATCCTCCGTACAAGGCAGCGAACGCAGGAATCGAAAGCGCACTTACCTCACAGAGAATAGCCCGCCACGAGATACTCTGTGACATCTACGATGTGTGCCGTGCGGCATCGAAGCTGCTGAAATTCGGCGGCAGGCTCTGCATGTGCAACCGCCCGGAAAGACTCGGTGACGTTATTTCAGCA
>JAGDDO010000203.1 GCA_017848205.1 Oscillospiraceae bacterium
GCAAGTATTCAACATACGCTGCTTCGACATCACAGGCTGATCTTAAGGCTTCAAGATATCACAGTGAATACGGCGTATTCTCAATGGGCTCAGTTTCCACATGGGCCGGCATGGTTCACGGCGGACTTGATGTATGTGCATACTGGCTGTCTCTCAGCGGCGATCACTGGGAAGGTCAGGGCGGATACGGCAAGGCTAAGTCGGTTGCCGACGCCATCCATGCTGCAGGACTCAAGCAGAACGAATACTTCATCATGTGCGCAACAGGTTCGGATGACATAGCTTATCCGAATGTAACACCGCAGATCGATGAAATGAAGAAGATGAGCGAATTTGTTTATACTTCTGATCTTTCAAAGGGTAATTTCTACTATCTTGTAGCCCAGGGCAAGACCCACTGGTGGGGATATGTAAGACATTACGTATATGACATTCTTCCTTCGTTCTTCCACGAAGGAAACTGATCTGTACTGAAACGGGCAGAAAACCGGAGATCCGTTGCGGAACCGGACTTAAGCCTTATCAGTGTTATTAAAGTTTAGCCTTTATTTAAATATTTCCCTGCAGACTATCCCCCCGTTGTACACTGCAACAGGGGGATTCGTTTGAAGGGTGTCCGGATTTGTGTGTTTTCTCCACTCAGTGTGCAGAATGTGGGTTGAGGGAATGGAATAAATATGGTATCATTTTAGTATATATAAAATGCGTGGATTGTGTAAAATTATTGTGTAAGATTATTCAGAGTCGCTGAATATCTGCAAAAATGTGAAAAAACGATATATCAGTGATCCTCTGAATCCAAACCGAATCTGAACGGAGGAATCTTGAAATGTGTAAAGTTAAAAAATCAGTAAAGACGACAGCTGCGCTGTTATCAGCAGCTGCTGTGCTTACGTCTGCGGCCGCTCTGCCTGGAAATAACAGACCAGATATGACAGCTTCTGTACATGCTGCCGGCCAGATCTCCAACCCTATCATCTGGGCGGACGTTCCGGATGATGACATTATCCGTGTGGGCGATACCTATTATATGGTAAGCACTACGATGTTCTTCAGCCCGGGTGCTCCGATAATGAAGTCCAAGGACCTTGCTAACTGGGAGATCTGCAACTACGTATTCGATACATACGCTAACGGTGATGTTCAGAATCTTACAAACGGCAAGCACGACTACTCTCACGGACAGTGGGCAACCAGTCTCCGCTACAACGCGAAGAAGAAAAAGTACTACGCTTTCTTCGGAAGCTACGGTTCAGGCAAGTCGTACATCTGCTCGACAGACGACATTGAAAACGGCGAGTGGTCACGCGTTGAACTCAACGGTATGTATCACGACGCTTCCATGCTCTTTGATGATGACGGAAGAAATTACCTCGTCTACGGCGCAGGCGGCACCTGCAACATCAAGGAATTCAACTCAGATATGACAGGATGGGCTCAGGGCGCACAGGAAAGACGTCTCTTCAAGACCAACTTCGATAACCTCGCAGGTGAGGGCTGGCACATCCATAAGATAAACGGTTACTATTATATACTCGGTATCGCATGGCCTTCAGGTCACGGCAGACTTGAGTTCTGCTACCGTTCCAAGAGCCTCTCAGGCAACTGGGAGAACAAGACCATCCTTGATTCCGGTCTCGGTTCATACGGCAGCGGATGTGCACAGGGCGGTATCGTTGATACTCCTGACGGCAAGTGGTACGGCCTTATGTTCCAGGATCACGGCTCGGTCGGACGTATCCCGGTTCTCGTTCCTGTAACATGGCAGAACGACTGGCCGATGATGGGCGTTAACGGCAAGGCTCCTCTTACTCTTGACCTCGGTGCTTCAAAGGGTACCGACGTTGCGGGCGATGACAGCTTTGACTACAGCTCCAACGACCTTGCACTTGAATGGTCATGGAACCATAACCCTGATAATACAGCCTGGTCTGTAACAGAGCGTCCCGGCTGGCTCCGTCTCAAGAACAAGTCTATAGCATCACATCTGCTTAATGCAAGAAATACCCTTACAATGCGTACTGAGGGTCCTGCATGCAGCAGCTATATCAAGCTTGACACCACTAATATGAAGGCAGGCGACTACGCAGGTCTTTCGGCATTCCAGCTCAAGTACGGCTGTATCGGTGTCCGCGTGGATGACAGCGGTAACAAGAAGGTTTACATGTCCGTAAACGGCGGAAACGATGTCGCCGGCAGCTCCAACAAGATAGTTGCCGAGCAGAACATGAGCGGCAGTGAGGTTTACCTCAAGGTAGACTTCAAGTTCGCAAACGTGAACGCCGACGGAAGCTCTTCAAACAACATAGACAAGGCTAACTTCTACTACTCATATGATGGTCAGAACTGGAACAAGCTCGGTCAGGAGCTCTCGATGAGCTACGACCTCAAGCTCTTCACAGGCTACCGCAGCGGTATTTACAGCTATGCTACCAAGTCTACAGGAGGCTATGCTGATATCGACTTCTTCGAGTACGACCGCCAGATGTGGAACGGCTGCGACGGAAGCAAGGTGCTCAGCGGTACACCAGTGGCTATTGAGCCGGACGAGAACGGCTACTGGTTCCACGATACATTTGAAGACGGAACAAACAGCTGGTCAGGCAGAGGCTCGGCAAAGGTTTCTTCGGACAGCGGTGCAGCTCAGGCCGGAAGTAAGGCACTCAGCATCACAGGCCGTGAAGCTGAATGGAACGGCGCTCAGAAGACACTTAACTCAAAAATTTTCAAGGCTGGCGAAGAATACGCATTCAGTGCATGTTTCAATGCACCTAAGGGTGACGATGCTGTAGAGTACAAGCTCACACTTCAGTATACAGACGCAAGCGGTGAGACAAGCTATGACAAGATAGCTCAGGAATTTGGCAATCCTGGCGAATTTATTCAGCTTTACAATCCTAACTACAAGATCCCTGCTGGTGCTTCAGGACTTTATCTGATTGCTGAGACAACATCTGACACGCTGGACTTCTGTATTGATGAAGTTATAGCAGCAACAGCCGGAACAAAGATTGACGGACCTAAGTCATCTGTAAAGCCTGCCACAAAGATCAAGGGCGACGTTGACTTCGACAGCAGAATTTCCATTGCTGACCTTGTTGCCCTCAAGAGCGGTATCCTTAACGGATTCAGCGGAAACTCTGCAAAGTCAAACGGTGACGTTGACAACAGCGGTGAAACAAATGCATCTGATGCGCTTAATCTCCAGAAGTATCTCCTCGGAACCATTACAGAATTCCCGGACAACACACCTGCTGAACCTGAACCGGTAAAATCAAACTTCAACTACAACGCAAATCTTCAGTACAAGGCAGCACCGGACAGCTACTTTAAGCAGCCGGCAAACCACGGTACTGTTGTCAAGGAAAGCTACAGCAGCATAAACGGTAATAAGAACATGTACGTTTATCTCCCTTACGGCTATGACAAGTCAAAGAAGTACAATGTATTCTATCTGATGCACGGCGGCGGAGAGAGCGAAGAAACATGTTTTAACGACAATAACATCAACATTGACATTATGCTCGACAACATGATCGCTAACGGCGATATCGAACCGATGATCGTTGTTACACCTACATTCAACAAGGCACCGAGCGCTGACGGTGTATGGGAGGAAATGCGCAAGTCTATCATCCCTTACGTTGAAGGCAAGTATTCAACATATGCCAAGAGTACTTCTATCGAAGACCTCAAGGCTTCAAGATATCACCGTGCATACGGCGGATTCTCAATGGGCGGCGGCTCAACCTGGGCTAACTTCAACAACAACCTCGACATCATTGCATATTTCATGCCTCTGTCAGGTCACTGCTGGGACGGCGCAGGCAAGGTAATAAACGCTGCAAAGAGCTCAGGCTTCAAGCAGAATGAATACTTTGTACTCGCTGCAACCGGAACAGAAGACATTGCCTACGAGAACATGGTTCCGATGATCAATGAACTCAAGAAGAACACAGATGTATTCACATACACAGCCGACTTCTCAAAGGGTAACCTCTTCTTCCTCGAAGCAAAGGGCAACGTTCACTGGTGGCCACAGGTACGTCACTACATCTACGACGCACTTCCGTACTTCTTCCACGAAAACCAGTGATCACTGAACTTATCTCGTAAAGGATCATAAAACAGGCTTTCATATCAATATTCCATTTAAATTTTTACAGCCCGTAAACATGCGAATGTTTACGGGCTGTTTTTATGATTTAGTTTTCTCTGTTTTCCGCTTCGTAAAGGAAAGTTTCTTCCAGAGTCAGCGGGAAAATATCGAAGAAAAGAGTTTCGTATGAGGCGAAAGCTTTTTCGATATTCTCTTTGCTGTCCTTTATTATAAGCGTTTGAACACTGCCGGTTTTTTCAGCTTTTACGATGTTTAGATTAAGTGCTTCCGGATCGGATCCGTCGGAAAAAGCAGTGTTTACTTTGAACAGAGCGTTTTCTGAATCTTCGTTCCTTATGAATTTTATGGTTTTGCCGCTTATCATTGCTGCTGCGTCACAGAGTGCGCTTACCTCGCTTATGTTATGGGATGATATCAC
>JAGDDO010000204.1 GCA_017848205.1 Oscillospiraceae bacterium
CACGGCGGATGCGTCCGTCTGCCTTTCATAGGCGGCGTACTTTCACCGGAAAGAAAATTCTTTCCGAAGTACAGTCTCGGTAAATACACTGAAAAAAACACCACTATGATAGTTACCAGCGGTCTCGGAAAATTCCGTCTTTTCAATCCGCCGGAAATAGTGGTGATAGATCTGATAAACTAAGGAAACACTGATTAAGTCAGAAATCCGGCTTCGCCGGATTTACGGTGGTGGGATTTACGGGGCTTCGCCTTTACCCCCACGCTGATTTATGAATAAATCAGCGTTTTCCTAAAGGTCCGCCATTACCGCATATGTCTTAATATTCTGAACTTACAAAAAAAGCTGCGTGATTTTTTCACGCAGCTTTCTGTTTTATCAAACTCTGATTTACTTATTATTCATCTTCGTTTTCTGTTTCAGTTTCTTCGTCATCAGGTTCTGTATTTTCATCGATGACTTCGTTCTTTTCTTCTTCCAGAGCCTTCTGCTCCTCGGCAAGAAGTTCTTCGTCAGAAGGGCTTTCAACAGCCTCGATCTCAGCTGAATCGTCGTGTTCCGCACGGGTGAATGTAACAACACGGTCATCACCGTCAACACGCATTACCTTTACACCTGTAGCATAAAGGCTCATTATTCTGACGTCGCTTGTTCTTATTCTTATAACTACACCGTCGAGTGAGATAAGGATGATATCATCTGTTTCATCAACGACCTTGATTCCGCAGACATGACCCTTTTCTTCCGAAACCTTGTAGTTAAGAAGACCGTAGCCGCCTCTGTTCTGGATGCGGTACGAATCGAGTTCTGCTCTTCGTCCGAGACCCTTGTCCGATACAGTAAGAACTGTAGCTCCTTCACGTACTCTTGCGATGGAAACAACGTAGTCACCTTCACGGAGTCTTATAGCCTTTACGCCGTGAGCAGATCTTGAAAGCGGACGTACAGTGGTTTCGTCAATACGGATAGCCATACCGTTTCTTGTGGCGATAAGAAGATCAGCATTGCCTTCTGTCATACGAACGCCTGCGATCTCATCGCCCTCGTCAAGACCGATAGCGATAAGTCCGTTCTTACGTACATTCTTGTATGCTGAAAGATTTGTACGCTTGATCTTACCGTTCTTTGTAACGAGAATAAGGAACTTGCCCTCGTCAAAGTCGGAAGTCTTGATCATTGCAGCTATCTTTTCATCTTCTCCAAGCGGAAGCAGATTAACGGCATTGAGACCTCTTGAAGCCTTTGAACCTTCCGGTATCTCGTAGCACTTGAGCTTGTACATAATACCCTTTGTCGTGATGAACAGAACATTGTCGTGGGTAGATGCGATGAACATCTCGTTTACAACGTCCTCTTCACGCTGCTTCATGCCGAGCACACCCTTGCCGCCGCGCTTCTGTGTCTTGTATGCATCAAGAGCCATACGCTTGATGTAGCCGATGTTTGTATATGTAAGTACGCAGTCTTCCTCAGGGATAAGGTCTTCAATGTCGACCTCACCGCTTACGTTTTCGATTGCAGTACGTCTTTCGTCACTGTATTTCTTTCTGATAACAGCAAGTTCTTCCCTGATGATCTCCTTGACCTTGCTTTCATCAGCAAGTATTGCATTGTACTCAGCTATCTTGATATTGAGCGCAGCGAGTTCATCGATGATCTTCTGTCTTTCCATGTTGGAGAGCTGATAAAGCTGCATTCTTGCGATAGCTTCAGCCTGAATGTCAGTCAGAGCAAATCTTTCGCAGAGTCTTTCCTTGATCTCAGTCATGTTTCGTGAGCTGCGGCAGATCTTGATAACTTCATCGATGTTGTCAGCAGCAATAACGAGACCTTCGAGAATGTGAGCCCTTTCCTGAGCCTTGCGCAGATCGAAAATAGTTCTCTTTGTTATTACTTCGACCTGGAATTCAAGATATTTTTCAAGCAGCTGCTTGAGAGTGAGTATCTTCGGTTCGCCGTTTACAAGAGCCAGCAGGATAACACCTATTGTGTCCTGAAGCTGTGTGTATGAGAAAAGCTTGTTGAGAACTATCTGCGGTACAGCGTCCTTCTTGAGCTCGATAACGATTCTCATACCGTCACGGTCAGATTCATCGCGGATAGTGTGGATACCTTCGATACGCTTGTCCTTTACAAGGTTTGCAATGTTTTCGATGAGTCTTGCCTTGTTTACCATGTAAGGTATCTCAGTAACTATGATGCAGTTTCTGCCCTTGATCTCCTCAATGTCCGTTCTTGCCCTGAGGGTGATCTTGCCGCGTCCTGTAGCGTAGGCAGCTCTCATTCCGGCACGTCCCATGATGATACCGCCGGTAGGGAAGTCAGGAGCCTTGATGCACTCCATTATCTCGTCGAGAGTACACTCCGGATTGTCGATGAGAAGATCGATACCGTCGATTACTTCACCGAGGTTGTGCGGAGGAATGTTGGTAGCCATACCAACGGCGATACCAACAGAACCGTTTACGAGCAGGTTAGGGAATCTTGAAGGAAGTACAACAGGTTCCTTAAGTCTGTCATCGTAGTTTGATGTATAAGGAATTGTTTCCTTGTTGATGTCTGTGAGCATTTCCACAGCCATCTTTGTCATTTTAGCTTCTGTATAACGGTAAGCAGCTGGCGGGTCACCGTCGACACTACCGAAGTTTCCGTGACCGTCAACGAGAGGGTAACGGAGTGAGAACTTCTGTGCAAGTCTTACGAGTGCGTCATAAACAGAAGAGTCACCATGAGGATGGTAACGACCGAGCACGGCACCTACAGTATCGGCACACTTTCTGTATGCCTTGTCCGGTGTAAGTCCGTTTTCGTGAAGGGTGTACAGAATTCTTCTGTGAACAGGCTTCAGACCGTCTCTGACATCAGGCAGCGCACGGGATACAATTACAGACATTGAATAGTCAAGAAACGATTTTTCCATTTCTTTTTCAATGTTTCTCTGAATCAATTTTGCATTGCTGTTGGCAATTTCAAAATCCACCTTTTATCATTTCCTTTCCTCTATGAATTTAGCTTTTCTGAAGCTTTCGGTTATTATCTTCTTTTCATTTTCATCAAAGATATTTTTCGGCAGTACGTAGAACATCCTTTTTACAAGATAAATGATGTAGTAGTCCTTTTTCTCGAGTATTTTTACATTGTCGAGACTAAAGTCTATCACTGTTTTTACCGATCCTGCCGGAGCGACTGTTTCAGTCTCTGCAAAGAAGTCTTCATCTTCAGTGCTTTCGTTTTTCTCTTCAGACACAGGCTTTTCGTCCTTCGGTTCATCTGCATTTTCCTTTGCACCGGCATATTCCTTCGTGAAAATACTCATGCTGCTTTCGAAGATATCAACCGAATACCTGTCTCCCTGGATCCCTTCGATGGAATTCATGAGATTCTTTCTGATCATTGCGGTATTGAGCCAGATACCTGCTGTGAGAAAAATGCAGACTATAACGATCAGAATACAGGTCGAATTTCCCGGATCCTTAAAAAGATAGGGAATGTAGGAAAGTCCGATGATGGAAAATGCACAGGTCATAAGAATATTTTTCGGGTAGGAAAACTTCTTCTGAAAATCCTTAAATGCATTTCCGAACATTTCGAGACTTATGCTGTAATCCTTTGAAACTAATGGTTTCTCATTCATTTTATATTCCTTTTCGCAAAATTATCAGATGTCGAGGTTCTGAACATACTTTGCGTTCTTTTCAATAAATTCTCTTCTCGGAGCAACCTTGTCGCCCATGAGGATGGTAAAGATCTCGTCCGCTCTTGCAGCGTCCTCCATGTCGATCCTGATCATCGTTCTTGTCTCAGGATTCATGGTTGTTTCCCAGAGCTGTTCAGAGTCCATTTCACCAAGACCTTTGTAACGCTGTACTTCAGCCTTTGCTCCGCCGTCTGCTTCAAACTCAGCTATATAGCGGTCTCTTTCCTCATCGGAGAATGCATACTTGAATTTCTTGCCCTTTGAGATCTTGAAAAGAGGAGGCTGTGCTATGTAGATGTTTCCGTTTGTTATAAGCGGACGCATGAAACGGAAGAAGAAGGTGAGAAGGAGAGTTCTGATGTGTGAACCGTCGACATCGGCATCGGCCATGATGATTACCTTGCCGTAACGGAGCTTGGTAATGTCGAAGTCCTCACCTATGCTTGTACCGAGAGCAGTTACGACAGGCATGAGCTTTTCGTTTCCGTATACCTTGTCGATACGTGCCTTTTCAACGTTGAGCATTTTGCCCCACAGAGGAAGAATAGCCTGATATCTTCTGTCACGGCCTTCCTTTGCGGAACCGCCGGCAGAGTCTCCCTCGACGATGTATATTTCAGTGAATTCTATGTCACGTTCAGAGCAGTCAGCAAGCTTGCCCGGAAGTGAGCTGCCGTTAAGTGCAGTCTTTCTTCTTGCAAGTTCCTTTGCCTTCTTGGCAGCCTCACGGGCATTGAGAGCAGCCACGCTCTTGTCGAAAATAGTTCTTGCAACTACAGGATTAGCTTCAAGGTAATCCATGAGCTTTTCGTTTACGAGCTTTTCTATAAACGGCTTGACAAAAGGATTTCCGAGTCTGCCCTTTGTCTGGCCTTCGAATTCACATTCCCTGAGTCTTACTGAAATGATGGCTGTAAGACCTTCACGGACGTCATCGCCGAGAAGACGGTCGCCTTCCTTCAGAAGACCGAATTTCTTTCCGTAGTCGTTTATTACCTTGACGAGAGCATTCTTGAAACCTGTTTCATGAGTACCGCCGTCTACTGTGTGAATGTTGTTTGCAAATGAGAGGATAACTGCGTTATAGCTGTCATTGTACTGAAGTGCTATTTCCGCAGTAACGTTTTCATCGGCTCCTGAAATGTAGATAACATCATCGGAAAGCACTTCAAGACCCTTGGTCCTGTGGATATGTTCAACGAACTGTCTGATACCGCCTTCGTAGTGAAGAACTTCAGAAACAACGTTCTCTTCGTCACGAAGATCTGAAATGATGATCTTTACGCCGGCATTAAGGAATGACTGTTCGCGGAGTCTCTTGAGAAGAATCTCGTAGTCGTATTCAGTTGTTTCAGTGAATATCTCGCTGTCAGCCTTGAACATGACAGTTGTACCTGTTTCAGTAGTTTCACCGATGATCTCGAGTTCCTTTTCGTAATTACCTCTGTCAAAGTGCTGGAAGAAAATATTCTTTCCGTTCTTTACAGTAAGTTCGAGCCATTCGGAAAGTGCGTTAACTACTGACGCACCAACGCCGTGAAGACCGCCTGATACTGAGTATCCGCCGCCGCCGAATTTACCTCCGGCATGAAGAACAGTATAAACCACAGTTGCCGCTGAAATACCTTCAGTCGGGTGAATACCTGTAGGAATTCCTCGTCCGTTGTCAGATACCCTGATCACATTGTCAGGAAGTATGTCAACTTTTATCTCGCTGCAGAAACCGGCAAGTGCCTCGTCTATTGAGTTGTCAACGATCTCGTAAACAAGGTGATGAAGACCTCTCGGACCTGTCGAGCCGATGTACATGCCCGGTCTTTTTCTTACAGCCTCCAGACCTTCGAGAACCTGTATTTCATTTTCAGTATATTCTTCTGATTCAGGTCTTACTATTGACTCAACTTCAATGTTTTCATTTTCAGCCAACTTATTATCCTCCTTCTGCTATATACTCTTTACCGCCCGTCTGTGCAGTGAAGATGCCGCTATCTGCGAAATATATACGGTCTCTCCCGATTTTTTTTCACTGCATACGATGAAGCTTTTCGTCATTTCGTAGGAAACGTTGACTACGTTTCCTTCCTTTTCCGAACGCTTCAGAAATTCTCGTGTATCATTTCCGAGCGAGGTATTTTCTATATCAAATATACCGATAATCCCTTTTTCATTTACGGAAACATCGTTTCCAAGGTGAACATACATAGGCTAACTCTCTTTTCCCGTATTTATGATGCGGCCTTCATGCATTTCAAAAATACTGTCGCATTCAGCTATGACCGCCCTGTGGTTACAGGTGGTTATAAAAACCTGCATATCTGCAATTATGCTGCATACGAATTTCTGCCTTCTCTCATCAAGTTCCCCCATTACATCATCGAGAAGGATGACAGGTGACTCCCGCTTTTCCTCGCGGTAGATCTGAGCCTGTGCAAGACGCATCACAAGAGCAGTGCTTTTCTGCTGTCCCTGTGAACCGTATTCCTTTACACTAAGTCCGTTTATTTTTAAGACGATGTCGTCACGTCCTGCTCCGGTATGAGTGTACCCGAGTCTTATGTCATCACTTACGCTTCTTTTCAGTCTGCTGTAGTAAACTTCTGTCATCGAAGAATCAGGTGCATCAGGATATTCAAAGTCAGAGGAAAAAATATTCGACTGATAGGAAACTGAAAGTTCCTCGCCTTCACCGGCTATTCTGCTGTAAAGTTCCTTACAGTACCGGTTGAGCCTTTTAATATACTGATTCCGCATAAAAGTGATGTATGAACCGACCGCAGCAAGCTGTCCGTCCCATATATCCAGACTTTCCTCAGTGTCCCTTCCGAGGATTATATTCTTTATCACAGCATTGCGCTGTGCTGTAAGCTGATCATATTTTCTTATAAAACTCATGGACTTCGGTTTCAGCTGTGAGTAGCACAGATCAACGAAACTCCTTCTTTTTTCCGGAGTTCCCCTGATAAGCTCTATGTCATCCGGAAGAAATGCGATGCACTTGAAGTTCTCAAACAGCCCGCTGCTGTTCTTCTGAACGACTCCGTTGAGTGTTATAAGCTTGTTTTTCATGTTTTTTCTCACCATGCGGTAAGATATTTCCTGAGTTCTCTGTTCGTCCTCGAACTGAATTTTTATATCGAACTCATCTTCGTCAAAGGAAAGATAATCCTTTTCCTTTGAGCCTCTGAAGCTTCTGCATCCCGTTGAGATCCATATCGCTTCAAGAAGATTTGTCTTTCCCTGGGCGTTCTGCCCGTAGATTATGTTAAAGTCCCTGCCCGGAACCAGGTCTATTTCCTTAAGATTTTTGAATCCTGAAACCGTGATCCTCGTTATATGCATATCAGTTCTGCTTGACAGTTATCTCGGTATCGCCGTAAGTGACCTTGTCACCCGGACGAACTTTTTTTCCTCTCATTGTGCATACTTCGCCGTTGTAAAGGACTTCACCGTTCTGAACGGCTTCCTTTGCTTCGCCGCCTGTTTCGGCAGCGCCGGCAAACTTAAGAAGAGAATCGAGCTTGATAAACTCGGTGGTTATAGGTATTTCTGCTTTTTTCATTTTTGACCCTTCTTTAATTTCTGAGCTGTATAGGCATGAGAAGATACATGAAGCTGTCACCTGCAACCGGAACGATCTTGACCGGTCTGTTAGGAGCTGTCATCTGTATCTTGATCTGATCTGATTCACATGCTCTGAGAGCATCGAGAAGATATCTGTTGTTAAGTCCGATAGTAACAGGCTCGCCGTTAACTTCAGCAGGTACTACGTCATTTACCTTACCGATAACGGTCTTGCAGTCTGTCTTTACTGAACCTTCCTCAAAAATGCATCGTACAGGGCACTTGTTCTTTTCGTTGATAAGAAGGGAGCATCTTTCGATACTGTCTGCAAATTCCCTTGTTTTTACGATGACTTCAGTTTTAAATTCAGTCGGAAGACTTGACTTGTAGTTGTGGAACTCACCTGAAAGGAGACGTGAAACCACGTAGTATCCGGAGATCTCGAAAGTAATATTCTTTTCGCCGGCATATATCTGGCAGAGCTCTGTTTTGCTTATCTTTTCCGGATCCTGCTCACCCGCTTCATCTTCAGCGGAAGCATCTCCCTTTGCCAGAAGTTTTGATATTTCATTAAGTGTTCTTGAAGGAACGACGAAACTTATCTTTTCGCTGATAGGTGTGTGTTCCGTTCTTATTGCCATTCTGAAACCGTCGATAGCGACCATGCGGAAAATGTTGTCTTCAAGATCGAAAAGCTCACCTGTGAGTATAGGCTTTGTATCTGTTACAGCAACTGCATGATTGGTATGTTCGATCATGTTTCTGAGAATGTACTGAGGAATACTGAGACTGTTTTCAGCGCCTATTGAAGGAAAATCAGGATATTCGATGGCAGGCATAGCTGAAATGTCGTACTCGGCTGAACCGCCCGAGATGTTAACGTTCAGTTTCTCGTCAACAGTGATAATAAGTTCGTCAGAAGACATTCTTCTTATCGTCTCACTGAAAAGACGAGCGTTAACTACCAAATCTCCTGAATCTTCAGACTCTACATTCAGAACTGTTCTTATTCCGAATGCGAGATCATATCCTATAAGTTCAAGCTGGTCACCTGAAAGGCTGAGCTTGATACCTTCAAGAGCAGCTATATTTGATTTTGCAGGAACTGCTCTGGAAACATTGGCTATTGCTTCATGCAGTTTGTTCTTATTACATTTGAATTTCATAATTTTAAACATTACCTTTCCGGTGAAGTGCCGTTAACCTTCGTTTATTAAAAAATAAAAAATATAATAAAAGAAAGTTAACAGTCGTAGCAGTAGAAGCTGTGAATTTGTTTAAATGCCGGTTAACCGCCGGCGCATCCGTGCTTTGCACATCAACACCACGTTATTGAATGAATGTTAACTGATCTTGAAACATAAATGCCGTGTTGAATTGTCGGAAATCTGTGGAGTTGAATATAAAAACTTGTTGATAAAATTCTTGAAAGTCAGAATTTTAAACAGTTAACTTTACACACGGTTTTTTGATTTCCGGTCCGGCTTCTGTTAAAAGCCGGTTAAGTTAACGTGGAGTTAACCTTGCGAGTGACCGCGTTAACGTATATAAATACGGTTAAATGTTTCTGACAACTTTTCCACATCGTGTTGAAAATGCTGTGGAAAACCTGAGGATTTACTGTTTATTTACCTTTGTCACGGATGTTTTTGATAATGTCATCCACCATTTCGCGGAGGCTTGAATCGGTTTTCAGGTTATGTTCAACACTGTTTATAGCATATACTATAGTTGAGTGGTCACGTCCGCCGAATTCAGTTCCGATAGATACCAGAGACATCTGTGTGATCTCACGAACCACGTAAATAGCGACTTTACGGGCATTTGAGATCTGCGATGAACGCTTCTGTGAGCGTATGTCGTCAGGCGTTACGCCGTAAACATTTGCCACTTCGCCTATTATTTTTTCGACTGTGATCGGTATAGGCTGGTCGTCATTGAGTATGTCCCTTATAACGCTCTGCGCCATAGCTATTGTCGGAGGGCTTCCTGCAAGGTGCTTGAGAGCCTTGAGCTTCTTAACTGCGCCTTCGAGCTGTCTTATATTTGTTTTAAGTCTGTTTGCAATGAATTCTGAAACTTCGTCCGGAAGATTGAGGTCTAAAAGTTCAGCTTTTCTTCTGATAATAGCGATCCTTGTTTCAAAGTCAGGAGTTGAGATGTCTGCGATAAGACCCCATTCGAAACGGTTTCTGATCCTGTCTTCGAGTGTTTTGATATCTTTCGGAGGCTTATCTGATGTGAGAACTATCTGACGGCCGTCCTTGTGAAGCTCGTTGAATGTATGGAAGAATTCCTCCTGGGTACTTTCCTTTCCGGCGATGAACTGTACGTCGTCGACCAGAAGAACATCAGCTTTGCGGTACTTTTCATGGAAAGTGGTGGTTTCCTTTTTCATCTTGATAGCTTCGATAAGCTCGTTTGAGAATGTCTCGCCCGTTACATAAATAATGTTTATATCAGGCTTGCGGCTCTTCATTTCATTTGAAATAGCTGTGAGAAGGTGGGTCTTTCCGAGTCCGCTCGGGCCGTAGATAAACAGAGGATTGTATGTCCTGCCGTTGTTGTCGCTGTTGCCTTTGGCAACTGCTGTGCATGCTGCATAGGCAAACTGGTTCGAACTGCCTACTATAAAAGTATCAAAGGTATAGTCGTATTCAGCTCCCTCGAGCTTTTCTTCAAGCTGCTTGCTTATAATATCGTACTGCTGTGTGTCAAATTTCGTTACGGTATTCTGCGGATCCTGTGTTGTGATGACTATGTCAGGCTCGATGCCTGTTACCTCGAGAAAAGCTTTTTTGAACGTAGCCTCGTAGTTTGATACAAATGTGTTTTTCTGGAAATCCGTTGCAAAGAAAAGTGTTACCTGTTTTCCGTCGAAGTCTCTTGCTTCGAGAGGAACTATCCAGAGTTTATACGCTGTTTCCTGTACTGCTCCTGAATCAAGACAATGTTTTTTGACTTTCTCAAAAAGCTCATCAAAAGAGTTAAAGGAATAGCCTTCCGGCATTGTTTTCATCCTCCTGTAAAATATTTTCCGGGCTGTTCTGTTAACTGGCTCTTAAGCTCCGGATGTGCTGGTTGCGACCTTAAAAAGGACACAATTACAATTATTATCATTATAGCACAGCCGAAAGAATATTTCAAGTTAACTATTTCCGCGCGGAATGATATTTCCACCCGGCGGAAGGGACGTGAAAACGGGAATTCCGTTAACTTTCTCCGTTAACTTCGCGGCGTTAACGAAATTTATTTATGCAGGTTACGTTATATAGTATAGATTTTAAGCTTGCGAATTGTGGGATTGATACATTATTTTTTTTATTTCCGAAAAACACTTGACACGACTGTTTATGTTGGGATATAATTTATTATTGCAGGGTTATGTTATTTATTCAGTATTCATTTTTTCATGAATATTTAAGCTGCTTTAAGTGCAGTTTACTGCGAATAAAACTGTAGGGCACACTTACCGGGTGCCTTGTATAAATTTAAGACACTGGAGGTAATAATAATGAAAAGAACTTATCAGCCAAAGAAGATCCACAGAAAGAAGGAGCACGGCTTCAGAAAGAGAATGTCTACAGCTAACGGACGCAAGGTTCTTGCAAGAAGACGTTCAAAGGGCAGAGCAAGACTCACTCACTAATTTGTTTTCAGCTTGTCAGTGACGGTTTCCCGTTGCTGACAGCAAAAATTTATTAACTATGTTCATGAAGGCCACAATTGTTTTGATTTTGTGGTCTATTTAATTAATAAGTAAACATTTTTATGGTTTATTCTGAGGTATTAAATAAAAATAAAGATTTTCTGGATCTGTACCGGCGCGGCAGGTCAATAGTCTCAAAGACTGTTGTTATCTACTTCAGACCAAACGGACTTCCGTGCAACAGATTCGGCATAACAGCCGGAAAAAAAGTCGGCAATGCTGTTATGAGAAACCGTGCAAAACGAATAATAAGACAGGCTTATCGTGATAATGAACTCCTGTTTCCTGTCGGCATCGACATAGTTTTCGTTGCCAGAAGGTCTGCAGCAGAGGTAAAGGAAGCTGTTCTTGACAGCTACATAAAGAATTTTGCAGCTATGCAGATAAACGAACATCTTGCCCAGACGGAGGAGACGAACCTATGAGATCATTCATGATCAGACTGTATCTGTTTCCTGTCAGGTTTTACAGGAGATTCATATCTCCTCTTTTTCCACCCTGCTGTCGTTTTACTCCTACATGTTCTGCCTATGCGGTAACTGCAATAGAAAGATTCGGTATCATAAAAGGAACAGTACTTTCCGCATGGCGTATACTCAGATGCAATCCGTTCTGTAAGGGCGGGATCGACAATGTTCCGGAGGAGTTCAGTTTATTCAAAAAAAAGAGACAAGATGGAGGAGATAATCTTTGAAGATTTTAGGTTATCCTTTAGGCTGGATAATGTACGGCATCTATAACTTCTGCAAGAGTTACGGACTGTCACTTATTATATTTGCAATACTCACCAAGGCAATACTGCTTCCGCTGAACATCAAGAGCCAGCAGAGCGCAGCCAAGATGAGAGCACTTAATCCTAAACTGGAAAAGATCAAAAAGAGCTTTTCAAACAATCCGCAGCGAATTCAGGAGGAGCAGATGAAGCTCCAGAATGAGGAAGGCGTAAACCCGATGGCAGGATGTCTGCCGGCACTTATTCAGTTTCCTATACTTTTTGGTATCGTAGACGTTGTTTACAAGCCGCTTACTCATATTCTCCGTATCAGCAAGGAAACACTTTCAGCTGCACACGACATACTTGAAAAGATCCCTGATGTTGCAAAACAGGATCTTTCACCTAACTATCAGGAACTTGCCATTATCAAATATGCTACTGATCCTTCATACAGCAGCTACTTTTCGGAAATGGGCAACGATTTCCTCTCAAAGATCAATGATTTTCAGGATCACAACATGTTCCTCGGCTACATCAACCTTGCAACAAAGGCTGATTTTCATCCGCAGGCATGGACAGCAGGTGCTGTGGCACTTATCATTATCCCGATCCTTTCAGGTCTTGTAAATCTTGCAACAACACTTATCTCACAGATCCACCAGAAGAAGACGAATCCGGCAATGGCTACAATGGGAAGCATGAACCTTATGATGTACGGTATGTCCATATTCTACGTATGGTTCTCATTCTCGATCCCTTCAGGTGCCGCTTTCTACTGGACAGTTTCAGGTCTTTTGGGACTTATACAGATGGTCGCATTCAACAAATACTACACACAGGAAAGATGTGAAGCACTTCTTGCGGCCGACAAGGAAAAGAATAAAAACAGAAAACCGGGCTTTATGGCAAAGCTTATGGAACAGCAGCAGGAAATGCTCGCTCAGCAGAACGGTACAGCAGCTACATATGCAGGTTCTGCAGCAAAGGCACGCGGCGGACTTTCCAAGTCTGAGTTCAATGAAAAAAGCAGAAATGCCATTAATGAAGCAAGAAAGATAATCGATGTTAAATACACCGATGAGGGTACGGACGATGATGCTCTTGAGGCAGCAAGAAGACGTATGGCTCAGAAATACGGTGATGACACAGAATAAATTTTTAGGGAAACGCTGATTTATTCATAAATCAGCGTGGGGTTCGGGGCGAAGCCCCGCAATCTCCCCGCCTCAGCAATCCGGCGACGCCGGATTGCTGGCTTAATCAGTGTTTCCTTAGTTCTAATCAGTAAAAAGGAGTGATTGAATGAAAAACGTATTTATCGGCAAAACAGTTGAAGAAGCCAGAATGAAGGCAGCAGAGGCTTTCGGAGTTCCAGAAAGCGAGATCAGCTTTACAGTTCTTGAGGAACCTAAAAAGGGTTTTCTCGGGATCATGAAGGGCGAAGCAAGAGTAGAGGCAGTTTATGACTCTGCTGAACCGGCAGCATACGAACCGGCACCTGTACCTGCAGCAGAACCTGTAACTGAAACAGTATCAGTTTCAGAAGTTCCGGAGGCAGCAGCGGCTGAGGCTCCTAAGGCAGAAAAGAAATTTGACGGAAGCAAGGCTGAAGCAGCAGTTGAGTATATTCTCAATATCTTCGATAAAATGGGTGTCAAAGCAGAATATACTTATGAAGAAACTGAGGACGGCGTAATTATCAACCTCAACAGTGATGACACAAGCTTTATAATCGGCAGAAGAGGCGAAAATCTTGACGCTATCCAGTATTTAGCTTCAATGTTCTGCAACAGAATAGATGACGAGTACTACAGAGTCGTTCTTGACAGCAACGGATACAGGGAAAAGAGAAAGAAGACTCTTGAAGATCTTGCAAAGAAGATCGCAAAGAATGTACTCAGATCAGGACGCTCCACAGTTCTTGAACCGATGAACCCTTACGAAAGAAGGATCATTCATTCAATGATCTCAGAAATAGAAGGTGTTTCTTCACGTTCTGTAGGTGAGGAACCATACAGAAAAATAATCATTTCATCACTTGTCAAGAAAGAACGCAGACACGGTGACAAGCGCGGCGGCAAGGGCGGCGGACGCAGAGGCGGCGGAAGAAACAGAAACTTCGAGCCTAAGTCACTCGATCTTAAGACAAGCTTTGAAAAGGACTATAAAAAGCCAAAGCCGGAGGATGACCTCAAGGCTGGTCTTTACGGAAAAATCGAAATATGATCATTGTTTCCCCGGTGAAATTATCTTTCATCGGGGAAATGTTTAGTTATATAGTATCAGAGGATGGTGCGGAAAATTTATGTCTACAGTTGCTGCAATATCAACACCTAATGCAGTCGGAGGTATCGCTGTTATAAGAATATCCGGCGAAGACGCGTTTGCGGTATCTGACAGGGTGTTCAGGGCTTTCAGCGGAAAAAAGGTTTCTGAAATGGAGGGGTACACCTGTGCCTACGGTGAAGTTTCGGAAAAAGGTGAAAAACTTGATGATGTTGTTCTGACGGTTTTCCGTGCACCGAAAAGCTATACAGGTGAGGACGTCGCCGAGATCTCATGTCACGGAGGTCTGTTCATAACAAGACAGATACTCAGACTCGTGCTTGCATCGGGAGCAGAGCTTGCTGAACCGGGCGAGTTTACGAAAAGGGCGTTTTTAAACGGTAAAATGTCGCTTACACAGGCTGAAGCGGTAATGGACGTAATTTCGTCGACAGGAAAGAATGAACTTAAGTTTGCCGTTGCTCTGAAGGACGGAGCGATGTTCAGAAGAATTACTTCGGTAAGGGAAAAGCTTGTAAAGATCTTAGGTGATCTTGCGGCCTGGGCCGATTATCCGGAGGAAGAGGACATTCCGTTTGTCGAGCCGGATAAGCTTGAAGCTGATCTTACGGATATAAAGGCTGATCTTATGAAACTTTCCGCTACCTACGACTACGGAAAGATAATTCGTGAGGGTATCAATACAGTTATCGTCGGCAGACCGAACGTGGGCAAGTCAACGCTTATGAACTGTCTGAGCGGATATGAGCGGAGTATTGTTACGAATATTGCCGGAACGACCAGGGACGTGGTTGAGGAGTATGTAAAGATAGGCGAGCTTACCATTCGTCTTTCCGATACTGCCGGCATAAGAAACACTGATGACCAGATAGAACAGCGCGGCGTTGAGATAGCCTACGGAAAAATAAAGGAAGCTGACCTCATACTTGCCGTTTTTGACTCATCGGAGCATCTTTCAGATGATGACAGAAAGATCATCGATTCACTTAAGGAAAGAAATGCGATAGCTCTTCTAAACAAATCCGACAAGGAGAGGGTCGCTGATATAGAATATCTGCGTGAGCATTTTAAATATGTTATAGAAATATCTGCCAAGACTTCCGGCGGTATCGAGGGACTGGAAGAGGTGCTTGAGAAGATGTTCATAAACGAGGAGATCGATTCGAATGACGGTATAATCGCAAATGAACGTCAGAAGATCTGCCTTGAAATGTCACTTGATTCAGTAAACGAAGCTCTTGCGGCGCTGAGGGCGGGCGAGAGCCTTGATGCTGTAACTGTCGTTATAGACGAAGCACTTGCGGCTCTTCTGAAGCTTACAGGTGAAAAGGTTACGGACAGTGTTGTGGATGAAGTATTCTCACGCTTCTGCGTCGGAAAGTAGGAAAGGAAAGTTTTCATGGAATATACAATGGGAAGTTATGATGTTATTGTTGTCGGTGCGGGACATGCCGGAGTTGAGGCAGCGCTTGCAGCTGCAAGACTGGGATGCAGTACAGCTCTTTTTACCATTTCTCTGGACCAGATCAGCAATATGCCGTGTAATCCTTCCATAGGCGGTACAGCAAAGGGACACCTTGTACGTGAGATCGATGCACTGGGCGGACAGATGGGAAAGAGTGCCGACAAGTGCTTTATCCAGAGCAGGATGCTCAACCGCGGACGCGGTCCGGCTGTTCACAGCCTCAGAGTTCAGGCTGACAGAAAATTCTATCACCGCTACATGAAGCATGTCTGTGAGTCTGAAAAGAATCTTGACATAAAGCAGGCTGAAGTTGCAGCAATTCTTACCGAAGACGGAAAAATAACAGGTATAAGAACACTTCTCGGTGCGGAATATTCGGCGAAGGCTGTTATCATTTCAACAGGTACCTATCTCAGAGGCAAGATACATGTAGGTGAATCATCATACAACGGCGGGCCGGATGCTACTATCGCTCCGATGAAACTGACTGATTCACTTAAGGAAAACGGCATTGAACTGAGAAGATTCAAGACAGGTACTCCGTGCCGTGTTCATAAGAGAAGCATCAATTTTGACGTGCTTGAAAGACAGGACGGCGATGAGGATATCGTTCCGTTCTCATTTGAAACTGACAAGAGCACACTGAAGAATCAGGTAAGCTGCTATGTTTCCTATACAAATGCTGAAACACACAGGGTAATAAAGGAAAACCTTCACCGTTCACCGCTTTACGGCGGACTTATCGAAGGTGTGGGACCGAGATACTGCCCGTCCATCGAGGACAAGGTGGTACGTTTTGCCGACAAGGAAAGACATCAGCTCTTCATTGAACCGATGGGTCTTGATACCGATGAATATTATCTGCAGGGCATGTCATCATCGCTCCCTGAGGATGTTCAGCTTGCATTTTTAAGGACGATAAAGGGACTTGAAAATGTTGAGATCATGCGTCCTGCCTATGCGATAGAATATGACTGCTGCGATCCTACACAGCTGCTTCCTACACTTGAATTCAGAAACTTAAGCGGACTTTACGGAGCAGGACAGTTCAACGGCACCAGCGGATACGAGGAAGCCGCTGCCCAGGGACTTGTTGCCGGTATCAATGCTGCTCTTAAGATACAGGGAAAAGAACCGATGATACTTGACCGTGCAAGCTCATACACAGGTACGCTTATTGACGATCTCGTTACAAAGGGATGTTCCGATCCGTACAGAATGATGACTTCGAGAAGCGAGTACAGGCTTCTGTTAAGACAGGACAACTGTGACCAGCGTCTTACCCCGATCGGTCATAAAATAGGTCTTATAAGCGACGAAAGATATGAAAAGCTTCTTGAAAAGCAGAGACTTATAGCTGAGGAGTTTGAGAGAATAAGTGTTCTCAATGTACGTCCGACAGCGGAACTCAACGCATTTCTCGAAGCAAACGGCACATCTGCCATGACTACAGGATGCAAGATGATCGATCTTATGAGAAGACCGCAGCTCAACTATTTCATGCTGAAGGACTTCGACAAACACAGACCGGAGCTTGACTACGAAGTATGTGAACAGGTCGATCTTAAGATAAAATATGACGGATACATCCAGAAGCAGATAGCTCAGGTAGAGCAGATGAGAAAGCTCGACGGCAAGCGTCTGCCTGAGGATATCGACTACCACGAGATCAAGGGACTTCGCCTTGAAGCAGTGGAAAAGCTTTCAAAGTTCCGTCCGTTCAGCATAGGCCACGCATCAAGAATTTCCGGTGTTTCCCCGGCGGATATTTCAGTTCTTCTCATCTGGCTTGATCAGGACAGAAGAAACAGAAAGTCTGAGGTGTGACATGCTTCCAGAATTTGAATTCTGCCGGAAGGCATTTGAAGAAAACGGACTTTCGCTTACGACGGAAGTTTATGAAAAGCTTGATATTTATGCAGAAATGCTCGTTGAGACGAATAAGGTGATGAATCTTACGGCGATAACTGAGCCGGAGGAAGTACTGATAAAGCACTTTATCGACAGCATTGCGATAACCAGATTTGCGAAGGTTGAAGACGGAATGAAGGTCATCGACGTCGGTACGGGAGCGGGATTTCCGCTGCTTCCGGTGAAGATATACATTCCGGGACTGAAGATCACTCTTCTTGACGGACTGAACAAGAGAATAAAATTCTTAACGGATGTATGTGAAAAGACCGGAATTGAAGCTGAATGTATCCACGAACGTGCTGAGCTTCTTGCAAAGAAGGAAGAGTACCGTGAAAAGTACGACATTGCCACGGCAAGGGCGGTTTCGGCAATGCCGGAGCTTTCCGAATACTGTCTGCCTTTCGTAAGGAAGGGCGGTATTTTCTGTGCGATGAAAGGTCCTTCCGAAGACATAAGCACTGCCGGAAATGCACTTAAGCTTCTCGGCGGAAAGATCGAAAAGGACGAGCACTACGAAATAAACGGCGAGCAGAGAAGACTTGTGGTGGTAAAGAAAGCCGCAGTTTGTCCGCCGAAATATCCGCGTGCATCGGGAAAGATAAAATCGAAGCCGTTGTAATGAAAAATATCAGGAGTATGAATTTGAAAAACAATACAAAGAAAAAACGACTGAATTCATTTCAGGTTATCATCATCAGCTTTTTTGCAATGATAATGTTCGGAACGCTTCTTCTGATGATGCCGTTTTCATCGCGTGACAGGGTGTTCACACCTTTCAGCGACTGTATGTTCACGGCCATATCAGCAACATGTGTTACCGGACTTGTAGTTAAGGATACAGCAACCTACTGGTCGCTGTTCGGACAGATAGTCATTCTTCTCATGATCCAGGTCGGCGGTATGGGTGTCATCACCATCGGTCTTGCGGTAATGAGGGCATCCGGCAAGAAGATAGGTCTGTGGACGCGAAGTACCATGCAGGAGTCCATTTCAGCGCCGTCACTCGGCGGAATTGTTCATCTAACCGGATTTATACTTAAAGGATCGGCCATCATCGAGCTTATCGGTGCGGCGCTTCTTGCACCTGTATTCTGCAGGGATTTCGGTATAGCAAAGGGAATATGGTATTCCATCTGGCACTCGGTATCGGCTTTCTGCAACGCCGGATTTGATCTTATGGGAGTAAGGGAGCAGTTTTCA
>JAGDDO010000205.1 GCA_017848205.1 Oscillospiraceae bacterium
CTCCTGCTTTTCAACGAGTTTAAAAAAGCTCTCACGCGGCATGTATACTTCGCCTCTGACTTCCAGAAGCGGGATCGAGCTGTCGATTTTAAGAGGGATCGATCTTATGGTCTTAAGGTTTGCAGATACATCTTCACCGATAAAGCCGTCGCCTCTTGTGGAACCGATAAAAAATTCTCCGTCATGATATTCCAGTGATACCGAAAGGCCGTCTATCTTCGGTTCTACGATAAATACAGGAGATGTGAGTTCGGAGATGCATTTTTCAGTAAACTCCTTTACCTGCTCAAAAGAGAAAACGTCCTGAAGACTTCCCATCTGTACCCTGTGCGGTACTTTTGCAAAAGTATTCAAAGCCGTACCGCCGACACGCTTAGTCGGTGAATTTTCAGACGCAAGCTCCGGAAATTCTGCCTCCAGCTTTTTCAGTTCCTGCATGAGCATATCGTATTCGTAGTCGTCAACAGTCGGATTATCAAGCACGTAATATGCGTGATTGTGTTTATTTATTATTTCAGTGAGTTCATTAACTCTTTTTTTCGCTTCATTAAAATCCATTCTTCAATCTCCTTTATAAACACATTCAGGGAACTGCGAAAACCACTCGGCAGTTCCCTAGAAAAATTATCCGTAAATTTCATTGAAGAAGCATGAATAGCTTCCTGTATGGCAGGCAACGCCTGTCTGTTCTACATTTACGAGAAGTGTATCATTGTCACAGTCACCGTAAATGGATACGACTTTCTGAAGATGTCCGCTTGTCGCACCCTTGTTCCAGTATTCCTGACGTGAGCGGCTCCAGAACCATGTGTATCCGGTTTCAAGTGTCTTTTTAAGACTTTCCTTGTTCATGTATGCAAGCATAAGAACGGTTTTTGTATTTACTTCATAGCAGATGACCGGGATAAGTTCTCCCTTTTCAAAGAATTTATCGAGGTCATTAAGATCTATCTTTACCATTTCTTCTCCTTTGTGAAATGAAAGGAAGAACGGACTGTGCCGTTCTTCGATTGTTTATCTTACAATTACGCCTTTGTTTCTGCAGTAATCCTTGACTTCACCAACTGTAAGTTCCTTAAAGTGGAAAAGCGAAGCCGCAAGAGCAGCTGTAGCTCCTGTCTTTTCGAAGACTTCATAGAAGTCATTTATCTTTCCTGCACCGCCGCTTGCGATAACAGGAATAGAACAGTTATCACATACAGCCTTAAGCATTTCAATATCAAATCCTGCCTTGGTACCGTCAGCATCGATGGAATTGAGACAGATCTCTCCGGCACCGAGTTTTTCGATAGTGTGTACCCAGTCAATAAGATCAAGCTTCATGTCAACACGTCCGCCGTTGATATATACAGTCCACTTGTGATCAGCGATCTTCTTTGCGTCAATACCAACACAGATGCACTGGCTTCCGAAAATGTCAGCACCTGCTCTGATAAGATCAGGGTTCTTTACTGCCTGTGAGTTTACTGATACCTTGTCCGCACCAGCTCTGAGTGTTTCACGGATGTCATCAACTGTCTTGATGCCGCCGCCGACTGTAAGAGGTACAAAAACTTTCTTTGCGGTTTCGCGGACTACATCAAGAAAAACTCCTCTGCCTTCAAAGGAAGCAGTAATATCATAGAAAACTATTTCGTCCGCACCCTGTCTGTTGTATTCCTCAGCACTCAGAACAGGATCGCCGACTTCCTTTATACCTTCAAAATTAACGCCCTTGACTACCTTTCCGTCGCGTACATCAAGGCACGGTATTATTCTCTTTGCAAGCATCTGTTATTCTCCTTCCGCTACTGCGATAGCCTCTCTCAGATCAAGAGTTCCCTTGTAGATGGACTTGCCGCAGATAGTTCCGTAGAGGTTCATTGCCTTACATATCTTTATATCTTCTATTGTGTGAACACCGCCGCTTGCGATGATATTGCACTGCTCATCAGTTCCTTCAGCAAGAGCTTTAAGCTGCTCGGCATTGACTCCGGAGAGTGTACCGTCCTTGGATATGTCTGTAAAGATAAAATACTTTACGCCGAATTTTATCATTATATTTGCAAGCTGAATGTAGTTCACATCGGATTCTTCAAGCCATCCTTCTGTAGCAACCATACCATTCATGGCATCGATACCGACAACGATCTTTTCACTGCCGAACTTGTCGATCGCTTCCTTTACAAGCTTAGGATTCTTAAGGGCAACAGAACCGAGAATAACTCTTGAAATACCCATACGGAGATATTCGTCAATTGTTTCAAGGCTTCTGATACCGCCGCCGAGCTCAACCTTAAGACCTGTCTTTTCCGCAACGTCCGTGTAGATCTTTGTGTTTACCGGTCTTCCCTCTTTTGCACCGTCAAGGTCAACCATGTGGATCCATTCAGCACCGGCTGCTTCAAATCCCTTAGCTGTTTCGAGATAATCCGAAGCAACCTTTTCAACGGTATTAAAATCGCCTTTGAAAAGTCTTACGCAGTTTCCGTCTTTAATATCTATAGCTGGAAGTATTATCATTTTATAAGCCCTCCGAAGTTTTTAAGTATCTGTAAACCTGTGTTTCCGCTCTTTTCAGGGTGGAACTGAGCGCCAAAGACAAATTTGCCGTCTGTAACAAGTGCCGGTACCTTATCCGGATATTCACAATACGCAGCAATGTTTACATCGTCACAGTAAGCCTGGAATGAGTGAACAAAGTAAACGTACTCGTTATCTCCGAGTCCCTTCATAAGTGGACAGTCATTAAGCTTTTCGAGCTTGTTCCAGCCCATGTGCGGGATGATGTAACCCGGAGCAATGATCTTATCAACTTTACCGCCTATAAGTCCGAGGCCGTCTGTTTCCTCAAACTCATAGCTCTTTTCAAAAAGCATCTGCATTCCGAGGCAGATACCGAGAAGAGGCTTTTTCTTCGCTTCTTCCTTTATAACACCGATAAGACCGGAATTTCCGAGCATCTTCATAGCTTCCGGAAATGCACCTACACCCGGAAGGATGAGTGCATCAGCATTTATAAGATCATTCTTATCAGAAGTAAGCTTGTTTTCAAAACCCAAGTAGTCCAGTGCATTCTTAACGCTGAAAATGTTGCCTGCACCGTAATCGATAATTGCGATCATCAGAGAACTCCTTTCGTGGAAAGTGTCTTTCCGCTTTCAGTGATCTCCACTGCTTCCTTAAGAGCGTGTGCGCAGGACTTGTAGATAGCCTCGCACTTGTGGTGATCATTTGAGCCGTACATGAGGTTTATGTGCATTGTAATGCCAGCGTTGAAGGCAAATGCCCTGAAGAATTCCTCAGTAAGGCATACGTCATAGTCTCCGCAGCTCTGGTTTGTAAATTCCGCGTTAAACACGAGGAATGGTCTGTTGCTAATGTCAAGGCTTGTCATGGCAAGTGATTCATCCATAGGAATGTAGAAAGTACCATAACGTTTAATACCTGATTTGTTTCCCAGAGCAGCTGCAAGAGCCTGTCCGAGGGCGATTCCAGTGTCCTCGACTGTGTGGTGGCCGTCAACGTGAAGATCTCCCTTTACGTTTATATCCATGCTGATGCCGCTGTGAACTGAAAGTGCTGTGAGCATGTGATCGAAAAATCCGATACCGGTATCGATATTTGCTGTTCCCTTTCCGTCAAGCGTAACTTTTATCTTAATATCAGTTTCACGTGTTGTACGTGTAACTGTACCTGTTCTTTCCTTTATCATTTCAGGATCTCCTTAAGAGCTGCAAAGAGCTCGTCCATTTCTTCAGGTGTACCAACTGTGATTCTGAGGTGATTGTTTATTCTCGGCTTGTTCCAGTATCTTACGAAAATCTTCTTTTCCTTAAGAGCCGCAAAGATCTCTGAAGCCGGTTTTGACTTATGTGAAGCAAATATAAAATTACTTCTGGAATCAGTAAATTCAAATCCGAGCTCTGCAAGCTTCTTCTTTGAATATTCTCTTGTGTCCACGATCTTCTTAACCGTACTTACGAAATATTCTTCATCTTTTATAGCCTCGGCTCCGCAGAGCTGTGTAAGAGGAGTCATTGTATATGAGTTGATGGAGAACTTTACGTCATTCATGTACTTAATGAGCTTTTCACTGCCTATTGCATATCCGATTCTCATGCCTGCCATTGAACGGGATTTTGAAAAGGTCTGGATAACAAGCAGATTTTCGTACTTATCGATAAGTGAAAGTGCACTTTCAGCACCGAAATCAACGTAAGCTTCGTCGATTATAACAACTGAATCGGGATTTGCCTTAACGATATCTTCTATCATTGAAAGGCTTTCCTCGCAGCCTGTAGGTGCATTAGGATTAGGGAAAATTATTCCTCCGTTCTCACACTTGTAGTCTGCCGGATCAATTTTAAAATCAGCAGTAAGCGGCTTCTGAACAAACGGTATTCTGTAAACATCTGCCCATACATCGTAGAATGAGTATGTTATGTCAGGGAAAAGTACCGGCTTTTCTGAATTGAAGAATGTCAGAAAAGCAACTGAAATAACGTCGTCTGAACCTACGCCTACAAATACCTGTGAAGGCTTTACGTTATATCTTTCTGCAATGGCATCAACGAGAACTGTCGCATCCGGATCAGGATAGAGCCTCATTTTATCGCAGTTATATTCGTCAAGTATCCTTTTTACCTTTGGTGAAGGAGGATACGGGTTTTCATTGGTATTAAGCTTTATTACTTTTTCTTTCGGCTGTTCGCCCGGAGTATACGGTACGACTTTGCGTACATTATTCTCCCATGAACCTGTTGACATAATTTTCGCTCCTTAAAAATACTTGCCTCTTCACTGTTATGATTTTTCATAAACTTTGAAGAGGAATCCGGAAATGTTTCCGGATTCCGTCATGCATCATTCAAATCTTACCTTGATAGCATTGGCGTGAGCTGTAAGACCTTCTCTTTCAGCGATGAGAACAATATCATCCTTTGCTTCTTCAAGAGCTTCCCTTGTGTAGTAAATAAAGCTTGAACGCTTTGTAAAGCTCTGAACACCAAGCGGTGAGAAGAATCTTGCTGTACCGCTTGTAGGAAGAACGTGATTCGGACCTGCGTAGTAGTCACCGAGCGGTTCTGAAGCGTACTGGCCGAGGAATACTGAACCGGCATTGTCAAGCTTGCCGATGTATTCAAGCGGGTTTTTGAAGAGGACTTCAAGGTGTTCCGGAGCAATAGCATTTGCTATTTCAACGGCCTTTTCCTTATCCTCACAGATTATAGCTGCACCGAAGTCTGTAAGTGACTTTTCGATGATCTCTTTTCTTGAAAGGTATTCCATCTGGCGCTTTATTTCAGCTTCAGTCTTTTCAACGAGTGATTCGTCCGTTGTAACGAGTATTGCTGAAGCGAGTTTGTCGTGTTCTGCCTGTGACATCAGGTCAGCGGCTACGAACTTCGGATCTGCTGTGCTGTCAGCGAGAACGAGGATCTCACTTGGTCCTGCGATCATGTCGATGTCAACTGTTCCGTAAAGAAGCTTCTTGGCTGTAGCAACGAAGATGTTGCCAGGACCAACGATCTTGTCAACTTTCGGAATAGTATCAGTACCGTATGCCAGTGCTGCAATAGCCTGAGCACCGCCTGCAAGGAACACTCTGTCAACGCCGCAGAGAGCTGCAGCAACAAGTATATCCTTGTTTGGTGTACCGTCCTTGAGAGGAGGTGTGATCATGATGATCTCTTCAACGCCTGCGATCTTTGCAGGAATAGCATTCATAAGAACGCTTGAAGGATATGCAGCTGTACCGCCCGGAACGTAGAGACCAACCTTTGCAAGACCTCTGATCCTCTGGCCGAGAATAACACCGTTGTCCTTTGGTGCTATGAAGCTTTCAGTCTTCTGTCTGTTGTGGAAGTCACTTATGTTTTCAATAGCATTTAAAAGTGCGCTTACCAGTTCTTCGTCTGCTTCTGTAAGTGCATCGTTTATAACTTCGCGCGGAACTTCAAAGTATTCAGGAAGTTTTCCGTCAAACTTAAGTGTGTATTCCTTTACTGCTTCGTCGCCGTTTTTACGCACATTATTTATTATGTCACTTACAATGTCTGTGATTTTTTTATCTGTTTCAACGTTACGTGCTTCAAGTTCCTTAAGAAACTTGTACTCGTCAGTACCGTTTGCCTTTATTTTCTTTATCATTTCGTAATTATCCTTTCGATTACTCTGCGATCTTCTTTTCGATCTTTTCAACCAGCGCTTCGATCTCCTGCTGGCGCATCTTCATACTTACTGTATTTACGATTAGTCTTGCAGCGATAGGAGCGATATCTTCCTTAACTTCAAGGCCGTTTTCCCTGAGAGTTGTACCTGTTTCAACGATATCAACTATACCGTCGGAAAGGTCAAGAAGCGGAGCGAGCTCAACTGAGCCTTCGATCTTTACTATTTCAACATCCATACCCTTGGCTTCAAAGAAGTTTCTTGCAACGTTAGGGTACTTTGTGGCAATGGTCTTGACACCGAAACCGCCGTAGAAGTTTACGCCCTTCTTGCCGGCAAGAGCGAATTTGC
>JAGDDO010000206.1 GCA_017848205.1 Oscillospiraceae bacterium
AAGATAAATAAAAATGCAAGTGAACTGAATGTCATGCGTTACTCCTCCTGATCTTCGTCTTCTGTGCTGACACCGTCGATGCGGCGTCTTCCGACTTGACAATGTTTCCTTTATGCCTTACTGCAACAGCCGTATCGATTCCATAGAATACCTTAAGGAAGTCCTTGAGGATGACCACTCTGGTTTTGACAAGCCGGCAGCAATTATTCTTGAAACTGTACAGGCTGAAGGCGGCATAAATGTTGCTGATGCCGAATGGTTAAAGAATGTAAGAAAGATCTGTGATGATCACGGAATAATTATGATCGTTGACGACATTCAGGTGGGCAACGGCAGAACAGGCACATTCTTCTCATTTGAAAGAGCAGGGATAGTACCTGACATGGTCGTACTTTCAAAGTCTATAAGCGGTCTCGGAATGCCTATGTCTATCGTTCTTGTACGTCCTGAGCTTGACATCTTCCGTCCTGCGGAACATAACGGAACATTCAGGGGAAATCAGCTTGCATTCGTGGGAAGCAAGGCAGGTATCGAATACTACAATAAACATAACCTTGAAAGCGATGTAAAGCGCAAGTCTGCAGTTATAGAAAAGTTCCTTAATGAACGCATAGCATCTCTTGATGAAAGAATAAAGATCAGAGGTATCGGCTTTATCTGGGGCATAGACCTCAATGACATTGATCCTAAACTTGCTATTGAATGCGTACACAAGGCATTTGACAATAAGCTCGTACTTGAGGTAGCCGGCAGACACGACGGAGTCCTCAAGGTAATGCCTCCGCTTACAATTGAAGACAATGTTCTTCTCGAAGGACTTGAAATACTTGAAAAGTCCATAAAGGAAGTTCTTAAAAAGTAATTATACAGCATAAAAAACGGCTGACACCATTAAGTTTTCGATGGTATCAGCCGTTTTCTTATATTATGAAAACTAAGGAAACGCTGATTTATTCATAAATCAGCGTGGGGCTCCGGGGCGAAGCCCCGCAAATCCCACCTCCGGAAATCCGGCGAAGCTGGATTTCCGATATACTCAGTGTTTCCCTAAGAATGAGAATTACTTTTTCTGTCCGTAGTAAGCGTTCGGACCGTGCTTGCGCATGTAGTGCTTGTCCTGAAGATAATCAGGTGCAGGAACTGCATCCTTTTTCAGCTGTTCAGTCATAAGAGCCATTTTAGCGACTTCTTCAAGTACTACTGCGTGGTAAACAGCCTTTGCGGCATCTTTTCCCCAGGTGAAAGGACCGTGGCTTGCGCATATTACGCCAGGAACTGCATTAACATCAAGGCCTCTGCTTTCAAATGTCTCAATGATCACTTTACCTGTGTTCTTTTCATAATCTTCGTCGAGTTCAGCCTTTGTAAGCTCTCTTGTACACGGTACAGGGCCGTAGAAGTAGTCAGCGTGTGTCGTGCCATAGCATGGAATATCCCTCACTGCCTGTGCCCATGCAACAGCATGTGGGCTGTGTGTATGTACGATACCGCCAATCTCAGGAAATTTTTTATACAGTTCGATATGAGTCTTTGTATCTGATGAAGGGTTGAGCTTGCCTTCAACAACATTTCCGTCAAGGTCGAGGGCAACGAGATTACCCGGCCTCAGTTCATCATATTCAACACCTGAAGGCTTGATTATGATGATACCGCTTTCCCTGTCTATTCCTGAAACATTACCCCATGTGAATGTTACGAGATTTCTTTTCGGAAGCTCCATATTGGCTTCATAAACTTTCTGTCTTAATTCTTCGAGCATAGTCATCATCCTTTCATACTGAA
The DNA here is from genome assembly GCA_017848205.1 of Oscillospiraceae bacterium. The sequence continues at coordinate 1,783 of JAGDDO010000206.1, forward strand.
ACTTTCCCCTCCGTTCACTGAAGAAGGG
>JAGDDO010000019.1 GCA_017848205.1 Oscillospiraceae bacterium
TACCAGATATGCATATCTCTCATTGACGGGTCAGAATTGTAAGATCACGGATGTTGAGATCAAGGTCGACAGTGAACCGGTGCGCAGGGATTATATTCCGAGGATAGCTCCGGAAGTTTCATTCATAGATGTGCCTGCAGGAGATGTTCCCAATATCCAGTTAGACGGGTGGCGGACAGCTGCCACAGCCGGAATAGAGTTAAAGGATCTTATGCAGATCTCGTTCCACTCCTTTAGTTTACCTACGGCAAGACTTATCTGGCATTGTCCTTTCGTGTCTATCTTTTCATCGGATGACGGGCTTATAGGCGGACCTAATTTCCGTGAATTTGCTCTTATCAGACTGGATGGAGAAAGCTGGGAAGAAGATTCTTTTGCAAGCAACAGGATCATAACCAACAAGTCGGAAGATTTCGGCAACTGGGATGAGTGGAAGCGGAAGAATAAAGAAGGCCTTGACGTTGACATACGGATCAAGCATGTAGGGGATACGATTACTGTATCCAGTGAGAATGCGGGCATAGGATTCAGAAATGTCACCACTATCCGCGCGGATGTGCCTAAATTATATGTGGCACTCACCGGGGATCAGTGTGCTATAACCAATATCAGGATCAGGTAAAGAAGGGAATTTAAATGAGATCAGCATTGGTCATGGATGGCGGAGCCATGAGATTTGTAAATGAAGGCTTCTGCGGTTACAGTCTGACCGCCCATTATACCGTTGCAAAGAACATGGTTGCCGGTATCGAATGGTTCGATATTAAAGGCCGCGAAAGCAAGGATAAAGATAAGACCCTGTGGACCGAATTGGTTGTATCGTTCTAATTGAATTGGATAAATTGCGTTGATTGAATTTGCAAGTTGATTGACGCACACTTCTGATGTGATTACTGTTTAGCATTCATAAGAGGCTGCCACGTTTGTTGCAGTCTCTTTTTGTATGACAGGTATGCCGTCAGTCTGTGGTGAAGGTCCACAAGGGGCGTAGTTGCCGACGAATACTGTAGCGGCTCACAAGGTTTGCGTTGTAAGGTGCAGGCGAGAAGAAGGGGTTGCGAAATCGTGCCCGATTATATCTGCTTTTTGCAAGCCTTTTTGATATTTATATTATGCAATAAACAATGATTTCCCTTTACTTTTAAAGATTCCGTTAAGGGGGTTGGTCGTTAAAACGACCAACCTAGGGACGCAAACCCGCATGGATACTGAGCTGAAGCTACGGCACCTCTTAATATATAAAGGTAGAACCTTCATTGGAAACTTTAGCTGTAGAAATGACTGTCTGACAGTGCATTTCAACTGCTAAAAGAGGCGTGACTCAGGGGTTCCGCCCTCATTTGCCAGAAATGGGTTTGGAGGGGTTTGCGTTGATTGGATTGCTTGCAAGAAGCTTCACAAAAAGTTCAGAATGCAAAGACACAAACCCTTGCAAACGGAACTGTCCGGATTTACAATATAAGTAGCCAGATTATCTTTTTCACGACAGTGTTCAGGACAACTTGAAAAGATAAAGGAGAGATTTAAGTTGACTGAAGTAAATCGTGAGTATAAAGATCGAGTATTTAAGTTTATTTTTGGAAATCCGGAGAACAAAGAATGGACGTTGTCGCTGTACAACGCCGTGAACGGATCGCAGCACAGTAACCCCGATGACATCCAGTTCAATACAGTTGAGGATGCTGTGTACGTGGGGATGAAGAATGATGTGTCGTTTATCATCCTGAACGAGATGAACCTGTGGGAGCACCAGAGCAGCTTCAACCCCAACATGCCGATGCGCTTTTTTATTTACAGTTGCAAGCTGTATGAGAAGTACACCGAGACAAGCGACTACTTTAAGTTCAGCAGCCGGTTGCAGCCGTTGCCGAAGCCGAACTGTCTTTGTTTTTACAACGGAACGGCGGAGCAGCCGGAACGGTTGGAAATGAAGCTGAGCGAAGCTTTTGGCGGCGAAGCGGACATTGAGGTTAAGGTGCACATGTTAAACATCAATTACGGAAAGAACCGGGAGTTGATGGAGAACTGCCAGCCGTTGCGGGAGTATGCGTGGCTGGTGGATAAGGTGCGGGAGCACCAGCGTATGCTGCAGAATTTTGAGGCTGCGGTGGATGCTGCAATTAATGAAATGCCAGACAGTTTTGTAATCAGGAAGTTTCTGATTTCCAATCAGGCGGAGGTGAAGGACATGTTCCTGGCAGCATATGATGAAGAAAAAGATCGGGCGAAGGCGTTGAAGGAGCAGGAAAGGTTGATACGGGAAGCGAGAGAAGAAACTAATGAGCGTGTTGCTACCGATATGCTTTTAGACGGGAAACCGCTTTTTGAAATTCTGAAGTACAGTATGCTTTCTGAGGAGCATATCCGTCAGATTGCCCAACGTCTCGGTGTGACAGTAATGTAAGTATAGGCAGGCCGTGCTTTCAGTCAATAAGGGAGACACACTATGCTACGGCATAGTAGTCTCCCTTTTTTTACTTTTCCCCCTATCTTTTAGGTTCATTTTTGTTATAATGATATGGCATAATTTTAAAGTGAGTTAGTGTTTATTAAAATGCATCAGTGTGTCTCGCTGAAACGTTCACGCGTATTGGAGGGAGTTTTTTGAAGAATAAGGAAATCTGCCGGGAGACGA
>JAGDDO010000207.1 GCA_017848205.1 Oscillospiraceae bacterium
ACCTGAGACCTATTATCCGGACAATAAACCGGTACAGGTCGAATTAACAGACGAAAAACTTATGCTCAAGGCTGAACCGACACCTTTCGGTACACAGTACACTATTGAAGTGAGCTTCAACGATGATGAAACGCTGAACGTTATAAACACAATATATAATGTATCAGACAAGCCGCTTAAGTTTGCACCATGGTCCATCACAGGACTTGCTCCGGGCGGTACCGAGTACATTGACCTTAATACAGAAGATACAGGTTATCTTCCGAACAGAACGATCGCACTGTGGCCGTACTCGGAAATAAAGGACAACAGATTCTCACTCAATGACGGCAGGGCAGTGCTCCGCATGGATCCTTCCGTACCACAGGCATTCAAAGTCGGATTCAACGTTGTTTCCGGCCAGGCAATGTACGTCTGCGGCAATCAGACATATATAAAGAAGTTTGAAAAGTACGATCCGGAAAAGAATTATCCTGACTTCGGATGCAACTTTGAAACATACACCAACGGAAAATTTATCGAATGTGAAGTTGTCGGAGATGAAAGAGAATACGCTCCAGGCGAATCAGCAGTGATAAATGAAGTCTGGGAAATCAAGAAAAGATGATCGGAAAGAGGAACGCTGATGGATAAAAACTATTTTCAGCAGAAAGCAGAAGAAATAACTTCAAAAATGACTACTGAGGAGCAGGCTGAACAGCTTAAATACGATGCTCCTGCAAATGAAAAAGCCGGACTCAAGGCATATAACTGGTGGAGCGAAGCTCTTCACGGTGTTGCAAGAGCCGGTTCGGCAACAATGTTTCCGCAGGCAATTGGACTTGCGGCAATGTTCGATGACAAGATACTTGAAAAGGCTGCTGAAGTCATTTCAACAGAGGCCAGAGCAATGTACAATGCATATTCCTCTCACGAGGACCGTGACATTTACAAGGGACTTACACTCTGGTCACCAAACATAAATATTTTCAGAGATCCGAGATGGGGCCGAGGACAGGAAACCTACGGTGAGGATCCGTTCCTCACAGGAAAGCTTGGTTCAGCATTTGTCCGCGGACTTCAGGGTGACGGCGAATTCCTTAAAACAGCAGCCTGTGCAAAGCATTTTGCAGTACACAGCGGTCCTGAAAATGTAAGACATGAATTTGATGCTGTGGCATCTCCGAAGGACATGGAAGAAACTTATCTTCCGGCTTTCAGGGAACTTATAGAAGACGCAGGTGTTGAAGGTGTTATGGGTGCCTACAACAGAGTAAACGGCGAACCATCATGTGCAAGTAAATTCCTTATGGGTAAGCTTAAGGAATGGAACTTTGACGGTTACTTCGTTTCAGACTGCTGGGCAATAAGAGACTTCCACACATCACACAAGGTTACAAGCACAGCTCCTGAATCAGCTGCAATGGCGCTGAAGGCAGGATGTGACATAAACTGCGGCAATACATATCTTCACATTCTTGAGGCTCTTGAAGAAGGACTCATTGAACCGGAAGATATCAAAAGAGCCTGTGTTCATGCAATGAGAACAAGAGCAAGACTCGGAATGTTCGAGGAAAGCACTGAGTTTGACAGCATTCCTTACGACGTTGTAGGATGTAAGGAACACAAGAAGGTTGCACTTGAATGCTCACGCAGATCAATGGTACTTCTTAAGAACAACGGCATTCTTCCGCTTGACAAGAGCAAGTTAAAGTCCATCGCTGTTATCGGTCCGAACGCCGACAGCCGCGAAGCACTTGAAGGAAACTACTGCGGACGTGCAGATGAATACATCACATTCCTCGAAGGTATCAGAAATGCCTTTGACGGACGTATCTTCTACTCAGAAGGTTCAGCACTCTTCAAGGACAGAGTAATGAATCTTGCAGTGGCAGACGACAGAATTGCAGAAGCTGTTATAGCTGCTGAAAATGCTGATGTTGTTGTTCTATGTGTCGGACTTAACGCAACACTTGAAGGTGAGGAAGGCGATACAGGTAACGAATTCTGTTCAGGAGACAAGCCGGACCTCAGACTTCCTGAGTCCCAGAGAAAGCTTGTAAAGGCTGTTCTCGGCACAGGCAAACCTGTGATCATCGTTGACGCTTCAGGCAGTGCAATGAATCTTGAAGTTGAATCAGATGCACTTCTTCATGTATGGTATCCGGGACAGTTCGGCGGTACAGCACTTGCTGATATTCTCTTCGGCACTGTTTCACCGTCAGGAAAATTACCTGTTACTTTCTACGAAGACGCTTCAAAGCTTCCTGAATTCACAGACTACAGCATGAAGAACAGAACATACCGCTACGCTGAAGGCAATGTTCTTTATCCGTTCGGTTATGGTCTGACATATTCAAAGACAAAGGTCTCTGATCTTTCTTATGCTGACGGTAATGCGACTGTTACAGTTGAAAATACCGGTGACTTTGACATCGAAGAAGTTGTTCAGTTCTATATCAAGGACACATCTCCTGATGCTGTTCCGAACCACAGCCTCTGCGGTTTTTCAAGAGTAAGCCTTAAGAAGGGCGAAAAGAAGACAGTTTCAGTAAAGATCGAAGACAGATCTTTCACAGCTGTTCACGAAGACGGCACTCGCAGTATCGACGGAAAGGAATTCACACTTTACGCTGGTATCTCACAGCCGGATGAGTTAAGCAGAAAACTTACAGGTACTGAAACAGTATCTGTTAAGATAAACAAATAAAATAATTTTTAAGGAAACGCTGATTTATTCATAAATCAGCGTGGGGTTCGGGGCGAAGCCCCGCAAATCCCGCCTCCTGAAATCCGGCGAAGCCGGATTTCAGATTTAATCAGTGTTTCCTAAAACCATTTCATAATAAAAGGAGTTAATTATCATGAGCGAATTTTTCAATGGAATCGATAAGATCAAGTACGAAGGCAAGACAAGCACAAACCCACTCGCATTCAAGTATTATGACCCTGAAGAAGTAATCTGCGGCAAGAAGATGCGTGAGCACCTCAAGTTTGCTCTTTCATGGTGGCACACAATGGGCGGCGACGGTACAGATATGTTCGGCGTTGGCACAACAGACAAGAAGTGGGGCGCTTCTGATCCGATGGAAATAGCTAAGGCTAAGATCGACGCAGCTGCTGAGATCATGGACAAGCTCTCAATCGACTACTACTGCTTCCACGACAGAGACATCGCTCCGGAAGCTGAAACACTTGCTGAAACAAACAAGAGACTCGACGAGATCACAGACTACATGAAGACAAAGCTTGCAGGCAAGAAGCTCCTCTGGGGTACTGCAAACTGCTTCGGTAACCCAAGATATATGCACGGTGCAGGCACATCACCATCAGCTGACGTATTCGCATTTGCAGCAGCTCAGATCAAGAAGGCTATTGAATGCACAGTTAAGCTCGGCGGTAAGGGCTACGTTTTCTGGGGCGGCCGTGAAGGTTACGAAACACTCCTCAACACAGACATGAAGCTCGAACAGGACAACATGGCTCGTCTTATGAGAATGGCTGTTGACTACGCTCGTTCAATCGGTTTTGACGGCGACTTCTACATTGAACCAAAGCCAAAGGAACCAACAAAGCACCAGTATGATTTCGATACAGCTACAGTTATCGGTTTCTTAAAGAAATACGGCCTCGACAAGGACTTCAAGATGAATATCGAAGCTAACCACGCTACACTTGCACAGCACACATTCCAGCACGAACTCCGCGTTGCAAGAGACAACGGTGTATTCGGTTCTATCGATGCTAACCAGGGTGACACACTCCTCGGATGGGATACAGACCAGTTCCCAACAAACATTTATGACGCAACATTCTGCATGTACGAAGTTCTCAAGGCAGGCGGCTTCACAAACGGCGGTCTCAACTTCGACTCAAAGGCCAGAAGAGGTTCATTCACAAGAGAAGACATCTTCCACTCATACATTGCAGGTATGGATACATTTGCTCTTGGTTTAAGAGCAGCAGTTAAGCTCATCGAAGACGGACGTATCGACAAGTTCGTAGCTGACCGTTACTCATCATGGAACACAGGTATCGGTGCTGACGTGATCTCAGGCAAGGCTACAATTGCTGATCTTGAAAAGTATGCTCTTGAAAAGGGTGACGTTACTGCTTCACTCACAAGCGGCAGACAGGAAATGCTCGAATCAATCGTAAACAACGTACTTTTCAGCTTATAATTCCGGAGGACTTCGATGAAATACGCAATTGGTGTTGACATAGGCACCAGCGGCACAAAGTCTGTTCTGTTCGACGAAACAGGTAAGGTAATGGCTTCTGCTTCAGCCGAGTATCCGCTCTATCAGGAAAAGAACGGATACGCTGAGCAGGAACCGACAGACTGGTATAATGCAGCCGCTGATACAATAAAGAAAATAATTGCTGACAGCGGAGTTGATGCTTCCGATATCGCAGGTGTTGGTCTTTCAGGTCAGATGCACGGACTTGTAATGCTCGACGAAAAGAACGAGGTTATAAGAAAGTCCATTATCTGGTGTGATCAGCGTACTGCAAAGGAATGCGAAGAGATAACTGAAAAAGTCGGAGCAAAGAGACTTATTGAGATAACAGCCAATCCTGCGCTTACAGGATTTACAGCTTCAAAGATCCTCTGGGTAAGAAACAACGAACCTGAGAACTACAAGAAGTGCCGTCATATCCTTCTTCCGAAGGATTATG
>JAGDDO010000208.1 GCA_017848205.1 Oscillospiraceae bacterium
CTCGTATATACGCTGCTTCGCATAAAGGTCAAATATGCCGAGGCATTCAACTTTGCTTTTATCATCTTTTTCGATGTATTTATAGAATATTTCAGGAGCGTTTCCTGTAAACAGCATTACCTTGCCGTTGTCTATCGCTTCCTTAAGCTTATCTTTATACGGCATAAGACGTGAGATTATTTTTTCCTGATTGCTTTCGGTACAGGCTCCCATATAGATCATATCCGGATCGCCGGTCACGAAAAACGGAGTATCGTTAAGGGAAGTATTTATGAATTCTGCATCAGGAAGGCACTTTTTAAGATAGCGTATATTTCCTGAATCGCCGAAAAGGTTGCACTGTTCAGGGTAAAGTACTTCAATCTGCATTTTTCATCATCTCCTTTATTTTTTCCTTAAGGATCTCCTTGTACTGATCAACATACATGTCAAAGAAAACGTAGATATTCTTTGATATTTTAAGGTCAAGAAGTTTGTCAGCATCAACTTCATGCTCGGTAGTGCTGATCTTTTCTTCAGGAATTCCGGCGACAAGAAGCCTTAATACAAGGTCGCCTGCACGTTTTCCTGCAACGATTATCTGCTTTATATTGTCGTTTACAAGGAATTCAAAGTCAACGTCATAGTACCAGGCTGTGTTTTCCGAAGTTTCTTTTCTGTCGTAGTAATCGTCCCAGAGAAGAATAACGGCAGTGTCCGGTGTGTTTCTTGCTATGTTAAGTGAATGTGAGCAGGCAACAGGGTTCTGGCCCTTGGCCATGATGCATTTTAGAGTTCTGCCTTTTTCCTCAGTAACGTCATAACGTGAACGGACAACGTTGATTTTCTTAAATGAAGCTGCAAGCTGTTCTTCGGTAAGTCCGAAGGTCCTCAGTGCTGCAGTTACCGCTGTTGCATTGTAAAGATTGATCGTGTTTTCACACGGAACATTGTATTTTTCTGTTTTTCCGTCATGAAGGACTTCGATATCAGCTCGTCCTTCAGGAGTAAACACGCGTGAGGCAGTATCAAAATCAGGTTCCGGCGAGCAGAAATCACATTTCGAGCATTTTGCACGTCCAATATGATTGTAGCGCAGAAAGCTGTATTCAAGCGGTGAGCTGCACACAGGACATGCTGTTATGTCGCGGACAATGTTATCGCCTATAAGCTGCTCATCAGTGAATGGTTCCATGCCGAAATAGGTTCTTTTGTTGTTTTTCTTAAGCGAAGAGCTTATAAGATCATCAGCATTAAGAATAAGATGTGTTTTATCAGGAATATTATCGTTGAGAATATTGAAGATATATTCCACGTGTGCGTTTCTCTTGTATGAGTCACGTGTAAGATTTGTAACTATAAGAATATCCGGCTGAACATAAGGGTATACCCTTACAGCGCTGCGTTCATCTATCTCAAGGACGCAGTACTTCTTTGTGGCTTTGCCAGTGAGAGTACTGTCTTTGAGAAGGGCAGCAGAAATACCTGTGTCAACATTACCGCCGAAATTATTGTTTGTACAGTCATAACCGTTATCGGCAAGAATATCAAGAAGCATGTTGCTGCAGGTGGTTTTACCGTTGGTTCCTGTAACAGCTATAATTTTTTCCGGCTTTTCAAGATGTTTCAGAAAATCAGGGCACAGTGTAAGAACAACAGATCCCGGAAAATTGGTCGCTCTTTTCTTAAGCATCTTAAGCAGCGCTATTGTAAGCTTTCCGCAGAATAAAGCAAAATAAAATCGTATTGGTTTCATAGAGTTTTTATCAGCTCCGTATTTTCAAATAATAAAGTGTAAGGGACGTCGCCGGTACACACATATATAATTATAACATTTTTTTAACTGGTACACAATAGCAGGATTTAAAAATAGTTTAGTCAATTTACTTGATTATCCTGTCGTTTCATGGTATAATATTTGTGTATATTATAGATTGTTTACAGATAAGGAGTAAAACACTGACATGATCATTCAACCAAAAACAAGAGGATTTATTTGTACAACAGCACATCCGGAAGGATGCAGAAAAATCGTTTCCGAAAGCATTGAATATGCTAAAGCACACAAAAGCGAATGCGGTGCAAAAAAAGTTCTCGTAATCGGTTCTTCAATGGGATACGGCCTTTCATCAAGAATAGCAGCTGCTTATTCCAGCGGTGCCGCAACTATCGGTATTATTTTTGACAAGGAAGGTTCTGAAAAGAAACCTGCTTCAGCCGGCTGGTACAACACAGCAGCTTTTGAGGAATTCGCACACAGAGACGGACTCTATGCGAAAACCATCAACGGCGATGCCTTTTCAAAAGAGATCAAGGATCAGACGATCGAACTTATCAAAAAGGATCTTGGAAAAGTTGACATGGTGATCTACAGCCTTGCAGCTCCAAGAAGAACAACAGCTGACGGTACTGTTTACTCATCAGTTCTCAAGACAACTGAAGGAAACTATACCAACAAGACCATAGACCTTAAGGATAATTCAGTTAAGGAAGTTACTATTGAACCTGCCACCGATGAAGAAGTTCTTCACACCATCAAGGTAATGGGCGGTGAGGACTGGATGGACTGGATGGATGCCCTCAAGGCTGCCGATGCAATTGAAAAGGATGCGGTAACAGTTGCATTCTCATACCTCGGACCTGAGATAACACATCCTATCTACATGAACGGTTCTATCGGTCAGGCAAAGAAGCACCTTTATGAAACATCAAAGGCTATCTCAGCTAAATACAGCGACATTAAAGCATATATTTCCGTAAACAAGGCTCTTGTTACACAGTCAAGTTCAGCCATTCCTGTAGTTCCGCTTTACATTTCACTTCTTTTTAAGGTAATGAAGAAGAACGGCACTCACGAAGGCTGTATCGAACAGATGACAAGACTTTTCACAGACAAGCTGAAAGCCGGTTCTGCAGTTACTGACGAGGGCGGAATGATCCGACTCGACGACCTCGAAATGAAGGATGAGATCCAGAACGAAGTAAGAAAGCTCTGGGATGAAGTTACAACTGAAAACGTTAAGTCTCTTGCAGATATTGACGGTTACTGGAATGATTTCTTCGCACTTTTCGGATTCGGTGCAGACGGCATCAATTATGAAGCAGATACAGATCCGGTTTACGATATAGCATCATTGAAATAACTTTTTTCTCAGGTTAGTATAAAGTGGGTGGTTAAATGGGGATTGCAAGCAGTCCGGAGAAAACAAGAACTTTATTTGTTATTAAATCAGACAAATCCAGAAAGCATAATTTTTCAGACATGTTTTCCGGCAGCTACGATCTGATCGAAACAACATTCAGGGACGACAGTGCCGAACTGTTAAGAAAGCATTTCGGTGAAATCTCGCTGATAGTTATCGATACGGCGGACAACGCTGATGTAAGTATAAATTTTATCAGGGAAATAGAAGCAGATCAGAAATTCCGTGCTGTGCCTGTCATCGTTATTGCCGATGATTCTCTCGAAAAGGAAGAGGAGAGATTCCTTGCAGAAGGTGTCTCTGCCTTTACTACTTATTCTACCAGACAGAATCTTATTCTTCTGCAGACTGCCAACCTTATTAATCTGCGCGAAAACGCTGAAACAGGTATCGTTTCAGACATTGATGAGGTAACAGGCCTGTTTAACAGATTTGCTTTCTTCCGTGTCGCAGATACGATTCTTGAAGATAATCCTGACGATGAATTTGTTATATACATTTCTGAAGTTGACGGCATTAAAGGATATAACGAAAAGAACGGTAAGGAAGCCGGTGACGCACTGCTCAGAACTATAGGTGAGTATATGCGCAATATCGGTGACGAATGTCTGGCTGCCGGAAGATTTGCCGGCGATCAGTTCGTTTCGCTGTTCCGCAAGGATGAAAAGCTCAACAGCAGACTTCTTGAACTTAATGTAAACGAGGCCTATTCATTCTTCAAGGGCGATGCCGGTATCGACAAGCTCAGAATAAGATGTGCTATATATGAAGATATCGAACACGGAATACCGATTTCCGAGACCTGTGACCGTGCACTTCTCGCACTTCAGACGATCCGTGGAAAATACGGCAAGACTATAGTTCACTATGAAGCATCTGTTCTCTCTGAACACAGAAAGAAAGAACGCATCGAAGACAGTATGAAGGAAGCTCTTGAACAGAACCAGTTCAGAGTATTCTATCAGCCTAAGCACGATGTCAACACAGGTGAACTTACAGGTGCGGAAGCTCTCATCAGATGGGTGCATCCTGACTTCGGCTTTATGTCTCCGGGTGAGTTCATTCCGGTGTTTGAGCAGAATGGTTTTATTTCCGAAGTTGATAATTTCGTATGGAACAGAACCTGCCAGAATCTTAACAGATGGATAAACAAGGGCCTTAAAGTTGTGCCTATCTCGATCAATGCATCGAAGATCGATTTTATGAAGCCGGATTTCTTTGATAATCTTCACAGAGCATCAACTGAAATGAACGTACCTCCGCAGCTTCTCCACATTGAAGTTACAGAGTCGCTTTTTACGGATCAGATGGATGAACTCGTGGAGATACTTACAAAGTGCCAGAAAAACGGCTACAAAATAGAACTTGATGATTTCGGCAGCGGTTATTCCTCACTCAACACACTGAGTGTCCTTCCGCTGGATATTGTCAAGATGGATATGTCGCTTGTAAAGGCTATCACAAACTTCAAGAACATGAGAGTTTTCAGCGCATGTATCAATCTTGCAAAGAGCCTCGGACTCAAAACAGTTTCAGAGGGTGTCGAGACTAATGAGCAGATGTGGACCATACGCGAGCTCGGCGGTGATGCAATTCAGGGGTATTTATATTCAAAACCATTATCTGAAGACGATTTTGAAAAATACCTTATTGAAAGCACATCTGATCAGAATTGATTTTTCAGAAGACCCATGCAGAAATGCGTGGGTCTTTATAGTAAAGGAGTTATAAGAATGAAGCAGAGAAAAATCGCTGCATTTGCTGCAGCATCGGTTCTTGCATTAAGCAGTTTTTCATACACCGGCACAGCTTTTGCTGCCGTACAGTACAGAGACGTTACCTTTAACGGTATTACTGTAAACGGGGGAGAAGCTGTTGCCGGTGTTGACATTTCCTCTGTTATTTCGCTTGAAAAGAGCGGAGTGGTTTTTAAGGATAAGGACGGAAACCCTCAGGACATTTTTCTTACTCTTAAAAACGCCGGTGTTAATTACATTCGTGTGCGTGTATGGAACAAGCCTGAAACAAATTCCGGACTTACATACGGCGGCGGAGCAAACGATATCGGTACTGCAGTCGAGATCGCAAAACGATGCAGCAAGTACGGACTTAAACTTCTTGTTGATTTTCATTACTCCGACTTCTGGGCAGATCCGGGCAAGCAGAGAGCTCCGAAGGAATGGGCGAATTATTCAGTTGACCAGAAATGCGACGCTGTAAAGAAATTTACGGCAGACTGCCTTGCCAAACTTAAAAGTACCGGTGTCGAGATCGGCATGGTTCAGGTAGGCAATGAAACGAACGGCGGACTCTGCGGAGAAAAAGACTGGCAGAATATCTGTAAGATCATGAATGCAGGTTCTTCGGCAGTAAGAAACTTTGACAGAAAAATTCTTGTGGCAGTTCACTTTACCAATCCTGAAAAATCCGGCAATTACGACTGGATCGCCGGAAATCTTGACAAATATAAAACGGACTACGACGTTTTTGCTTCATCCTACTATCCTTACTGGCACGGAACACCGGAAAACCTTACTTCAGAACTGAGCAAGGTAGCTTCAAAATACGGCAAATACGTCATGGTTGCTGAAACATCATGGGCTAATACTTTTGAAGATTCAGACCAGTTTGCCAATACCATCGGCGATGCTTCCAGCCTCGGAAACTATGTATCCTACGACATAAGCGTACAGGGTCAGATAGAAGCTGTAACAAAGGTGTTTGAAGCAGTTGCTGATGTTGGACCGAAGGGAATAGGTGTTTTTTACTGGGAACCGGCCTGGATAACTGTCGGAAATGATCAC
>JAGDDO010000209.1 GCA_017848205.1 Oscillospiraceae bacterium
AGTCTCGGCGCTTGCAGCCATCGATCTCTGGACTGTTATGTACAGGGATTTTGACAGGGCCGCTGAGATGTATACAGATATATCCCATATCTCGATATATGACGGGACCGGTTTCGCGAATGCCCTTGAATCAGCAGGATTTGACGATGTGCTCGATGAGAATTTCATAACGGACAAAATACCGAAGCTTGCTGAAGATCTTACTGACGGGATCATTTACGGCGATACGGACGGAAACGGAATAATAAACACGGCCGATATTACAAACCTTGTGAAGGTGATCCTGACATTGGGAGCGGCAGACGGAGATGCAATAAAGAGAGGAGATCTGGACTGCGACGGAGCCGTAAATGCTTCGGATCTTCTTAAGCTTAAACGTATTATGTCGAAAAATTACTGATGCGGGTTTTCAACATAATTTTTAACTTTTCAACAATACAGCGTGTGGACAAATGTGAAAAACGGAAGTTTGCCCGTATGCCGAAAAATTATGACGTGAAAACCTTGATTAATCAGTGCGGATATGATACAATTAAAATACTAATGTAAAAATAAATTCTTAAAATAATAAAGGAGTTTTTCTGATGACTAACAGTTATGAAAGTCCGTTCTGCACGCGTTATGCAAGCAAGGAAATGCAGTTCGTTTTTTCCGCAGACAAGAAATTCACAACCTGGAGAAAACTCTGGGTGGCTCTTGCAAGAGCTGAAATGAAGCTTGGTCTTCCTGTTACTGAAAAGCAGGTTGCGGAACTCGAGGCGAACATCGACAACATTGACTATGCGGCAGCGAAGGAACGTGAAAAGGTGTGCCGTCACGATGTAATGTCACACGTTTACGCTTACGGTCTCGTATGTCCGGAGGCAAAGGGTATCATCCATCTCGGTGCAACTTCATGCTATGTCGGTGACAACACAGATGTGATCATTATGCGCGACGCGCTTAAAATAGTTCACAAAAAGCTCGTGACCGTTATTTCACAGCTTTCAAAGTTTGCTGAAGAATACAAAGATATGCCTGCACTCGCATATACACACCTTCAGCCTGCACAGCTCACAACAGTCGGCAAGCGTGCAACTCTCTGGATCAATGAATTCCTCATGGATCTCGAAGAGATCGAGTACAGAATAAAGAACTTAAAGCTTTTAGGTTCAAAGGGTACAACAGGTACACAGGCTTCATTCGTTGAGCTTTTTGAAGGCGACAGCGAAAAGATAAAGAAGCTCGAGAAAATGATCGCTGAAGAAATGGGATTTGACGGTGTCGTTCCGGTTTCAGGCCAGACTTATTCAAGAAAGGTCGATTCACAGATCATTGCAACACTCAGCGGACTCGCTCAGTCAGCAAGCAAGTTCTCAAACGACATGCGTATCCTCCAGAGCTTCAAGGAAATGGAGGAACCGTTCGAAAAGGGACAGATCGGCTCTTCAGCAATGGCATACAAGAGAAATCCTATGCGCTGCGAAAGAATCACTTCTCTTGCACGTTACCTTATGATAGACAGCTTAAACCCTGCATTCACAGCAGGCACACAGTGGTTCGAAAGAACACTTGATGACAGTGCAAACAAGAGAATTTCAGTAGCTGAAGGCTTCCTTGCAGCAGACGCTATTCTCAACATCCTCATCAACGTAACAAGCTCACTGGTCGTTTACCCTAAGATCATCCGCCGCAGAATAATGGCAGAGCTTCCTTTCATGGCTACTGAAAACATCATGATGAACGCAGTTAAGAAGGGCGGCGACAGACAGGCTCTCCACGAAAGAATACGTGAGTATTCAATGGTCGCAGGAAAGCATGTCAAGGAAGAAGGTCTCGAAAACGATCTTTGTGACATGATCCTTAAGGACGAAATGTTCATGATCACAAAGGAAGAGCTCGACGCTATCCTTAAGCCTGAAAACTTCACAGGCCGCAGCTCTGAACAGGTTACAGAGTTTATCGAAACATGTGTAAAGCCGGTGCTTGACGCACATTCAGACGAAACAGGCGAAACTGCAGAGATCAACGTCTGATCCTGTAAAGGCTGTTTTGTTACAGCATCCCATAAATACAAACAAACGGAGGAAAAAAAGTGAAGAATATTAAAAAGCCCGTATTCTTTATTGTGTTCCTGCTTATCATCGGTTTTTCATACACTGCAATATTCGGTGTGAAATACCAGTACGGTGATATTTCAACAACACACATTAAAGATGTATCGGACATAAGACTCGGTATAGACATCCAGGGCGGTGTTGACGTAACTTTCACACCTGCTGACGGATTTGATGCCTCAGATGAGCAGCTCGATTCCGTAAAGGAAGTAATGAAGGTTCGTCTCGCATCACTTGGTATTACTGACAGCAACGTTTACGTTGACAACAACAATGACCGTATCATCGTTCGTTTCCCATGGCAGTCATCAGAATCTGACTTCGATCCTGAAGCAGCCGTTAAGGAACTCGGCGGTACAGCGATGCTCACATTCCGTGAGGGCACCGATTCATCAACAGATGAAAACGGCGAAACAGTTCCGACAGGCACACTCGTTCTCAACGGTGATGACGTTGACAATGCAAGAGCAGGTTACCAGCCTGCAGATGACGGCAGCTACGAATACGTTGTTTCACTCGAACTCAAGCCGGAAGGTACAGAAAAGTTCTCTGAAGCTACAGGAAGACTTTCAGAGAGCAAGGGACAGATCTCCATCTGGATGGATAACACTCTTATTTCTGCTCCTACAGTACAGGCTCACATCACAACAGGCAAGGCTATCATTTCAGGAAGCTTTGAAACATATGAAGACGCCAAGGCTCTTGCAGACAAGATCAACTCAGGTGCTCTTCCGTTCTCACTTACAACATCAAGCTTCTCAACTATTTCACCTACACTCGGTTCAGGCGCTCTCAAGGCAATGATCTTCGGCGGTCTTATCGCTTTTGCATTTATCGCTCTTTATATGATCATTCTTTACAGACTTCCTGGTTTCGTTGCAGTTATCGGCCTTATCGGTCAGGTAACTTTCACACTTGCAGCTGTTTCAGGCTACTTCAGCTTTATGAACAGCTCAACACTTACTATCCCTGGTATAGCAGGTATCATTCTTTCAGTTGGTATGGGCGTTGACGCAAACATCATCACAGCAGAGCGTATCAAGGAAGAACTCCGTTCAGGCAAGAAGCTCAACACTGCTCTTGAAGCAGGTTACAAGAGAGCGTTCTCAGCTATCTTCGACGGAAACCTCACACTCATCCTTATCGCTATCATCCTCATGGGTGCTTTCGGTGTTCCGGACAGCCTCTTTGCAAAAATGCTCAGCTTCATATTCAGATGGTTCGGTACAACTACTGAAGGTACCATCTATTCATTCGGTTTCACTCTTACTGTCGGTGCTATCCTTAACTTCGTTATGGGTGTATGGGCTTCAAGACTCATGCTCGGCTCACTTTCAAAGTTCAGCATCTTCAAAAACAGAAAGCTTTACGGAGGTCCTGAAAAATGAGTAAGACACAAAAATCAGCTAATGCCGGAACAGGCGCAGATATCAAACGCCTTGATTTTACCGGACACAGAAAGATATTCTACGCTATCTCACTCGTACTCATCGCGGTGGCCGTTGTGGTTACATTCCTCGGCGCTGACGTTGCCATCGAGTTCAAGGGCGGTACAATGATCACATACTCATTTGCAGGCGAAATAAATGATGCAGATGCAGAAAAGAAGGTCGAAGAACTCACCGGTGCGAACGTAACAGTTCAGCAGGGTGATATGTTCCAGAGCGACAGAAAGAAGCTTTCGATCTCATTCGTTTCAAATGAAGGTTTTACTGCTGAAAAGCAGACAGCACTTACTTCTTCCCTTCAGGAAGCATACAAGGACAACGATCTCCAGATCCTTGACTCAACAGACGTTGCAGCTTCATCAGGACGCAACTTCTTCATCAAGTGTATCGTAGCCGTTATCTTCTCAGCTATCGTTCTCATCCTCTACATCTCACTCCGATTCAAGAGAATGAGCGGATGGTCATCAGGTATATGTGCAGTTCTTGCACTTCTTCACGATATTGTCGTTACATACGCTGCTTTCGTTATCATGGGATTCCAGATCAACTCAAACTTCATTGCCGTTGTTCTTACCATCCTCGGCAGCTCCATCAACGATACAATCGTTGTTTACGACAGAATCAGAGAAAACAGAAAGCTCCTTCCTACAGCCGAGATCCACGACCTTGTTAATATAAGCACAACACAGTCAATGACACGTTCATTCAGAACAACTATCACAACAGTTGCCACAATGATCATCATTTCCGTTGTTGCCTACATGCGCGGCGTAACATCGATCCTCAGTTTCTCTATCCCGATAAGCGTAGGTATGATCGTTGGTACCTATTCATCCCTCTGCCTCGCACCAAGCCTCTGGGTTTCAATGCAGAAGGCAAAGAAGAGTGCATAAGATTTTTATTAAGTATAACACAAAAAAGGCAGGCCGTTCGGTCTGCCTTTTCTGATAGTGCGCCGTCGGCGCACATTTTAATCATATCAGCTCTGTAAGCGTTTTTACAAAGCTCTGCATTATTGTGAGATCAGTTAATGCATCACCGGTTTCAAGCGAATGGTTGGCATCCTCGTAGGTGTAGAGTGTATAGTCATTTCCCAGTGTGCTCATGTATTCGTTCATAACTGATGAGTCGAGCCACGGATCTGCAAGACCGTGGAATATGGCACCTTTGCATCCTCCGAGAAGCTTCAGAGTGTCTTCTACCGGTGTCATGGATATGTGGTAAACATCATTCAGCTTATGAGCGGATGTATATTCTGCAGCGAGAACGGAACCGAGACTTTTGCCTGCGAAAATGACCTTTTCATACTGTGAAAAATCTGTCCCTTCAAGTGCTTCCCATACCTGATCATGTGCCATTCCGTATGCACGGCTCATTGATCCCTTGTCGCCGCGTGTAACGTGCGGAAGTTCTGTGTATCTGACCTCTTTTATCTCATATCCGGCTGCCTTTAGTACCTTTTTGGTGTAGTAAAACAGCGGTTTGTCCGAGTGATATCCTATTCCCGGAAACAGTACTGCAAGTTTCATTCTGATTCATTCCTTTACTTTAATTTGTAATATATTATAGCACAGAATGGATATTACTACAAGCTAAATAAGGAAATGGTCAGATAATTAGAGTGATTTATGTTGAAAAATATCATTTTTAATATTATAATAAATACATTGGAGATGGTATTAAAGAGATTTGTTTTCACAGCAAATCAAATAGTTATGTAAATTATTGCGGGAGATTACTATGGATCATCTTATAGAAACAAACGAACTTACAAAGAACTACAGGGGAAAAGCCGCTGTGGATAAGGTTTCGCTTCATGTGAAAAAGGGCGAAATATACGGCCTTATCGGGAAAAACGGTGCCGGAAAGACTACCTGCATGAAGATGCTTGCGGGGCTGGTGCGTCCTGACGGCGGGGAGATAATAAAGTATCCGGGTAAAAACGGAGCGCTTAAAACCGGATGCCTTATTGAAAATCCGGGGCTTTACTACGATATGACAGCGTATGAAAACCTTAAGTGCAAGTGCCTTCTCGAAGGCAGCTGCAGCAGAGATTACGCCGATTCACTGCTGAAATTCGTTGACCTTGAAAACGTCGGCAAAAAGAAAGCCGGGCAGTTTTCACTGGGTATGAAACAGCGCCTCGGGATAGCGATGGCTTTAGCCGGTGATCCGGAGTTTCTCATACTCGACGAACCGATAAACGGCCTCGATCCGCAGGGAATACTGCAGATGCGTAATCTTTTTACAAAGCTCCGCGACGAGAAAAAAGTGACCATCATGATTTCGAGCCACATCCTAAGCGAGCTTGACAAGGTGGCCGATACGGTCGGTATAATCAATAACGGAAAGCTCATCAGAGAGGTGGACGAGGAGATCCTCAGACTCGGCGCCTGTCTTGAAATAACCACGCCGGATGCGGATAAGGCGGCAGAGGCTCTGAAAAAAGCCTTTAATAACGAAATAAGGATAATCGGCGACAGGATCATACAGGTCTACGGCGCTGACAGTGATGATGAGATCATAGCTATAAACAAATGTGTGGCTGAAAGCGCGGGACTCATACAGTCCGGACGAAAAGGTTCCGATCTTGAATCGGTTTATATTGATATCATGGATGAAAACGGGGTGAAGAGTGATGACAGGGCTGATTAAAATGTATCTTTACAGGATGTCACGGTCTGTCGGACTTGTAATATCGCTGGTCATTTGCTGCCTCTGCGTGTTCATTCCTGCACTCGAGCATAAGATAAGCATACTGAGGTTTTTTATCGGTGATAACACATCCACTGTATCGACAGCAGCACTGCATGTGCTTACAGCCGGCGTGCCGTGTGCAGTATGTGCGATATATCTCTCCGCAGTTTTTTCAGCTGACCATGCAAACGGGTTTATTAAAAATATAATCCCGGCGATAAAGCACAAGAGCACGGTCTTTACGGCACGTACGACGGTGACTGTACTGTTTGCTACAGTCGCATACCTGCTTGTATGTACGTTTTCATTTCTGTACTACGGCGTAATTCAGGGTAAACCTGTCGGTCTGGAAGCATTATATATCAAGATGTTCATTCTGGTATATGTAATGACTCTGGCTTTTCTCATGCTTCTCAACACTATGACGATATTCACAAGAGGCATGGTCATGGCTGTCATATTTGCAATATCATCAATGACCGGCTTTACCATGCTGCCTGTTGGTATTGGGGAAACTGTAATATTCGGAATAACCAATCCGAACCGTGAGGCAGTAGTCTATACCTATCTTGTTTCATACATGATGAAGAACATTTCGTATGAACTTAACACCGCCAGAGCGCTCGCCATGAGCGCGGTGTACATCATCATATCCGTGGCAGTCAGCTTGTCTGTACTCAGCCTGAGGGATGAGAAATAAGGAATTTGCAAAGAAATCACCAGATAAAGGTAAAGGCAGGTCGTTCGACCTGCCTTTAGTACTGATAGTGAGCCATCGGCGCACATTTTTTTAGATCTGATTTATAAATTGTTCAGGAGTTATCGCTGGAATATCTGAATTTTTAAAATCATTTATATTACAGGTGATAATATAGTCAGCGTCAACGTCCTTGGCACATTTATCCTGAAGACAATCTTCAAAATCTGAGAACTTATCATTTTCAATAGCTGCAAGGATTTCACTCTGAGAGGCTGAAGCAACGGTGAAAATCTGACATACAAGTTTCAGACTGTCTCTTCTTTCTTTGTCCGACCATTTTCTAAGTACATACCATAATGTTGAAAGCGTATGGAAAGCAATATATCCCGTACATTCTCCACTTGCGCACTTCTTTACGATTTTAATTGACGAATCAAGATACTGATCAGAGCGTCCTGTAAGATAATTCAAAATTACATTTGTGTCAATCAACAGCGCCGTATTTTTCATCAAGCGCCTCCTCGCGTTCCTTGTCATAATCAATTGTGCCGGCATTTCTTAGTCTGATAGCTTCCAGCTTCTCGAAAGCTTCAAGTTTGGAAACGGATTCAGTGTTCACTTCATTTAACGGAGCTTTAACCATAAAAGGAATGCAGCGTTCTCTTAGTGCGGTTCTGGTAAAGGTTTCATAGAATGTCTGTTTGGTCTGTCCCATAGCATTTAGCATGCTGTTAAGTTCTTCATAAATTGAATCGTCTAATCTGATACTGATAGTTTTCATTAAATCCACTCCTTTCTGACTCAATTATAGCATTATTTGAATCATATTTCAAGAGGTTTTGATTCAATAATGATTTATTTGCCTTCATATCGCCGCAATAACCAAAGGTAAAGTCAGGTCGTTCGACCTGACTTTATTATTATTGTGCCGAAGGCACCACCATTTTAAATGAACGCCTTCGGCATACTATTACCAGAAAAGACACCCGTGGGGTGCACTTTTGAATAAGCTGTTTTATTGACCGGTACACATTTGAATGGTTGACAATTCTTTTTTTATGCATTTTCGAGCCTTAAGAGGCTCTTTTTTTATGCGGTTTTAGCTTCTCAGAGTTTCTTTTTTTATGCAAAAACAGCTTGACAGAGGTTCTTTTTTTATGTATAATTAAATCAAAAATTATCCAGGAGGTGCGTAAATGCTTAAACGAAAGATATATTCAGATCTTCTTGAATGGAAGAGTGCAAGAAGAAATGATAAGATCAGAAAATGTCTTCTTATCAGAGGCGCACGTCAGGTTGGTAAATCATTTATTGTTAAAGAATTCGGAAAAAATGAATATGATTCATTCGTTCATATAGATTTCTTTCGCAGACCGGAGTTAAGGGCTGTGTTTGACGGTAATCTTACGTCAGAAGAAATACTGAAAAGGCTTACGGCTAATCTTCAGGATTTTCGTCTTGTGCCGGGAAGCACGCTCATATTCCTTGATGAGATCCAGCGCTGCGGCAATGCGCGTACTGCTGTAAAATTCCTTGCGGAAGATATGCGTTTTGATGTTATACTTTCCGGTTCACTTATGGGACTTACATACGGAGAGGATGACGATGATGGTGTTGAAGTGCCTGAGTCTCTTCCGGTAGGATATGAAACTCAGCTTACTATGTATTCTCTTGATTTTGAAGAATTTCTGTGGGCAAACGGATACGGTGAGAACGCTGTGGATGTACTTCGTTCTTATTATCAGTCCGGGGAAACAGTCCCTGACAGTATACATAATAAGTATACCGGACTTTTCCGTGAATTTATGGTGGTCGGCGGGATGCCTGAAGTCGTGGCCGATTTTACAGAGCATAAGGATTTTAACCGCGTTGACAGAATACAGAACGATATAATCTCGGAGTATCGTGAAGATATTTCAAAGCATGCCAGAGGACGTGAAAAACAGCTTGTTCGTATGTGTTATGATGCAGTTCCGAAACAGCTGGCGAAGGAACTTAAAAAATTTCAGTATTCTACGGTTGAAAAAGGACAGACACGCCGGAAATACGGTGGAAGTGTTCAGTGGCTCAGAGATTCTGAAATAGTCAATGCATGCTTTAATATACACGAACCGTATCTTCCGCTTATGGCAAATTCAAATGAGGATCAGTTCAAGCTGTACATCAATGATACAGGACTGCTTTGCTGCATGTACGGGTTTGAAACCAAGCTTGCACTGCTTAACGGAAATCTCAGAGGCAATGCCTGCGGAGGTATTTACGAGAATATAATTGCAGAATCCTTATTAAAACGAGGCTATAAGCTCTATTATTACAAGCCGGATAATGATCATGAAATAGAATTCCTTATCGAAAAGAACGGTGAAGTTGTTCCGGTCGAGGTTAAAGCGACCAATAATGCTACAGTATCACTCAATAATTTTATAAACGATTTTGCACCGTCTGTGGCTTATAAGCTTATCGGAGGAAAAAACGGTAAAGCGGAAACCAAGATCACGCTGCCACATTATTTCGTTATTTTTATATGATCACATTACTGTTTAGGCGGATTGAACGTAAATACAAAAAAACTGCCTTGTCATACAGGGCGGTTTTATGTTATAATTATAGGCAAAGACAAAATAAAGGAGCCTGAATCATCCATGAAAGCAGGGACATCAACAGCCTGCCTTTATCCGGAATTACTTGAGAAAGCACTGGCCGAACTCATGGAAAACGGCATTAAAACTGCTGAGATATTCGTAAACACCCATTGTGAGGTAATGCCGGAATTCACAGAAATGCTTGCAGATATCATTTCGCGGAACGGTGCGGAATGTGCTGCCTATCATCCTTACACCTGCCCGATAGAACCGATGATGTTCTTTTCAGGATATGACCGCAGGGTGAAGGATATGCTTGATTACCATAAATATTACTTCGAAGCCATGAACCGCCTCGGAGCGCGTATCTTCGTTCTTCATGGAAATATGAACGTGGTGGCGGTAAATGAGGACTTCTACTTTGAGATATTTTCAGAACTCGCCGATGCAGCTGCATCATTTGGTATAACTGTTGCCCAGGAAAATGTGGCAAGATGCCAGAGCCACAGCCTTGATTTCATGAAGCACATGTCTGCCGCCCTCGGCGACCGTGCGAAGTTCGTTCTCGATATAAAACAGGCAGTACGCGCGCACGAAGATCCCTTTGAAATAGCAAGGACGCTCGGGAACAGGATAATACATGTACATATGAGCGACAACAACGCATCTTCCGACTGTCTGGCACCCGGAACAGGTACATTTGACATCTACGGACTTCTGAAGGAACTGTACCTCAGAGGATTTGACGGAGCGGTAATTACAGAGCTTTACAGAAACAATTTCGGCAGCGTTTTCGATCTTATAAACAGCTGCCGTTATATAGAAAACATTATCAAAAGGATAGAAAGTGAGAAAATAAAACTATGAAATGCCCATACTGCGGATGCGCGGATACCAAAGTCCTTGACTCCCGTTCGCTTGAAAAGAAAAAGAGAAGAAGACGTGAGTGCCCGAGCTGTTTAAAAAGGTTTACAACCTACGAGGTACTTGACGTGCCGCTTCTTATGGTAAAGAAAAAGGACGGATCCTTCGAGCCGTTTGACAAGAACAAGCTCATCAAGGGAATCTACAGCGCCATCAAGAAACGTCCGGTAAGCGTTGAAGATGTCACAAAGATCGTAAGCGATATAGAGACATCGTTTGCCAACGACATGAAGAACCAGATCACTACGGCCGAAATAGGCGACATCGTCCTCGAAAAGATGAAGGACCTCGACGCCATAGCCTACATCAGGTTTGCATCGGTTTACAAGGAGTTTACCGACAAGGAAAGCTTCATAAAGATCATTTCAGAACTGGATACGAAGTAAAAAAGGTGACTGCCGCCCGGAAGGGCGGCAGTAATTATATATCCGCTGCACCGCAGCGGAATAATATCAGCAATATTCTGTTGCTGATATTGCCGTAGTGTGTTATAATAATCTTTGTGCCGGACACCTTCCGCATGGAAGGAGGTGTTAAGCCCGTGGATCTAATTCTTTCATTTGTGTTATCTGTCGCAGCAAGCGTAATAGCGTATTACATTTGCAAGTGGCTCGAAAGATAACCAGTCAGGCATGAGCACAAAAGAACCCCTTAGTAACTGCCATTACTAAGGGGTTCGATTTTGTGTTAGCCGTGAATCTAATCACAATTCTTTCAATTGTTATTGTAACACATGAGTTTGGATTTGTCAAATACATAAAATTGTTTGTATGTGTCAAGTGTTCGTTGGCATTTTACTGTAATTTCCAAATTAGCCACATTGCTTGGAATATATCGTTAATAGCAAACT
>JAGDDO010000210.1 GCA_017848205.1 Oscillospiraceae bacterium
ACCACCTTCCCCGTGTTTTTCTTCTACTATAATTATAGCTAATATATTATCCAAAATCAAGTGTTTTCGCCTGTTCTGGATAATATATTAGCCATTGTTTTAGGAAAATAAAAACGGAACATCCTTAAGGAAGCACTGATTAAACCGGAGATCCGGCTTTGCCTGATCTCCGGAGGTGGGATTTGCGGGGCTTCGCCCCGGCCCCCACGCTGTTTTATGAATAAATCAGCGTTTTCCTAACGTCTGAATTATCTGTTATTAATGTATTCATGTTCACAACAGAGCATCTGCACATAATTATAGGTACAGATAAAAACAGCATCTCCCTTACAAACTCTGAGATAAAAAGTCTGCAAGGGAGATGCTGCTATATGATTTTTTTAAGGAATTAGTTGTTCGTCATTTTCAGGTCCAGCCTGCGGCAGAAACCCATTCAATATTCCACATTCTCTGCCGCAGCTGAAGTATACAAATCAATCCTGTAATTATTATATCATATATGTTAATCGTTTTCAATGAGTATATCCATACAAATACAGACGATTAGTCTGTTATTTTTAACGTTAATTGTATTTTTTGAAGTGTAATCGTCACATTGTTTCATTGTGCAAAGGATATTTCAAAAATCTGCAGCAATGCAGATTTTTTTCAATAGCAATCGGCGACTCGCAGAGGCGGCGATTACCATTTTGCGGTGATTCTGCAACTTCTGTAAATACAGCAATATTTGTATAGACAAACGAAAAAAATTTGTATATATTTAAAGCAAACAACAAAACTTTCGGCCGTTACGGCATACGGAACTTCGGGCTTGAACGTCCTGAATTTCGGCATTTTCAAAAAACATTCATGAACAAACTACAGGGAGGAGTTACAATGAACAGAAAATACACTACACAGATATCCGCTCTTTTAATGAGCGCTGCCGTAACTGCGGCTTCCTGCCCGCCGGCAGCACTGGTAAGGGCAGTAGATCTGAACGAAACCGGAATGGTAGACGGATACACTTACAATTTATGGAATCAGAACGGAACCGGAGATGTGGAGTTCACACCCGACGCTGACGGAAAACTGGATCTGAAATTTTCCCCCGTAGAAAGCATTGTGCTTGCCAAAGGCTCCAAATTCGAATCACAATACAAATGGAGCAGTTACGGAAAGATCACAGCAAACTATGACATTGATTATTCTATAATTGATTTCCGGCCTGAAGAAGGATTCGTAAACCATTCTGCACTTTTAGGCATATACGGATGGACACTAAGACCCACAACCGAGTATTATACAGAAAACCCAAAAACCGAGTATTATGTTGTAGAAGGCTGGTATAAATGGAGACCGCCGGGATCAGACACACTGCTTGAAACTGTAGAAATAGACGGAAAACTATATGATATCTATGTTACGCACACAATTACAATGGGCGGTATAATAGGCACTGATAACGGCTGGCAGCAGTTCTGGAGCATAAGAAGAGACTCCGAAATCGATGAGTCTCCCGGAAGTATGAGCGGTACGGTCACACTTTCCGAACACTTCAAAGTATGGGAAAAGTATGGATTTGATCCTGATGCAAAGCTCTGCGACACCTCAGTCAATGCTGAAGTATACAGATGCAGCGGACAGATCACCATGAATAAAGGCTGTGAAATTCTGACTGAATATACGAATGAACAGCTGGCGAAAACAGAACCGGCTGAACCAGCCGTCACCGATCCGAAACCGGAAATAACAG
>JAGDDO010000211.1 GCA_017848205.1 Oscillospiraceae bacterium
GTGATCGCACGGGCTGTCACTTCATTCGGATCATCACACTGTCCCATCAGTTTTTCCGCCGCTTCAATAAGAGCGGCTCTTGTTTTTTCAAGATCCCGTTTCATAGTACCTCCGTTGAATTATTAAACGTGTTTAATAATGATATTGTACACCCTTGATTAAGGTTTGTCAATAGTTTTTTGAATTTGTTAGAATTTACGCATTTTGCACATAATTTCGTTGACATACCGGGGTGCACATGTTAAAATTAATATAGTATATCATCTGCAGGGAGGGGATCATATTTGACTGAGCAGGACAAAAACTGGAAAGTTCTTAAAACAGTTATGAGAGTTCTTATAATACTGCTGATGATAATAGCTGCCGGGCTGCTTGGCATTCATATCTGGTTTAAGTTTATACGGAAACCGGCAGTGACGGAACCGGCGGATAATGCGGTGCGGAATGCTGTTGTTACAGATGTTGCTTTTGACAGATCTGTACTTGACGGTGTTGATACAGACAATACTGAAAGCTTTGACGTAAAGATGAACAGGGACTGGACTTTTAAGGAGGGCACAGTGCCGTCAGGCGATGCCTATGTGGAAAATCCGGTTTCCAATGTGAACGATGTCTGGTTTGACATTACGGTAAACGATTCTGAACAGCCGGTTTACACTTCACCTGTTCTTCCGATAGGAAGCCACATCGAAAACATCACGCTTGAAACTGATCTTCCTGCGGGGAAGTATAATTCGGTACTTAAGTACCACATGCTGGGAAAAGACGGAAAAACAGTTACAGGGGAACTGCAGATAGCTCTTACGATCACCGTATTAAGCTGATCTGCAAAAGACGAAAAATTCTGGTATTTACCAGGGGATGATAAGGGATGAATGAATACAAACGAATGGCCGCGATACTGCTGATTCTTATCTTCGCCATTGCAGATCTTACGCTGACGGTGCTTAAGGATTTTGAGGAAAGCGGCATAAAACGAGACAGAAGATACCGTGCTGATATTGGCGATACCTTCGCTGAACAGGAAGACTGGAATGTCGATCCTGAAGTTACCGGCGAAGCAGTAACGGAAAGTCCGGAAAATACAGAGGAAACAAAACCAGCCATAAAAAACCCTGAGGCCGAAAATAAACCAGTCATACCTCTTGCCGACATAACCGACGATGCAAAGGCTCTGACTATGATAAGAGTCAACGGAAGACTCGAGGGGCTTGTGGACAAAAAGGTTTTTGAAGTAAGTCTGCCGGTAGAGAGCACGGATATTGAATATATTGCTGACCCTCAGGGACTTATCTGCAGGACGGGATATGCAGCCTATGAAAATTCATGGTTCGATCCTGAATCGAACGTCTATTTTTCCCGCGGACAGATAGCCGACGGAAAGGGCGAAAGCAAAGAATGCTACTCGGGTACGAGTGCGCCTTTTAAGGTCGTGAATAAAAGTTCCTGCGCAGTTTCCGTGGTTGCGCGTATGTTTACTGAATATGAAAACGGAAAAGGCGTAAAGGTTCCGCTTGTTACGGATACCGCATGGGAAGATTCAAAAAAACCGGGAATATACCTTGCCGTTCTGCGCAGTGACGATAAGACTGAGACGGCACTTGACCGTCACGAAAAGATAATAACAGCCTCCATAGCCGGATGTCCGGGAGCGTACTGCTGCAGATATGACGGGCCGGAAACATACCGTCTGGATCTGATGACGGAAGAGGAGCTTGCTGAGTTTAAGGCAGATCCGAAAAACAGGAACGTAAGTACGGAATTCAGTGAGTTTGCGCTGACGCTCAAAGGGGAATGTGCAAGAGATGCCGACTGGGATCCGGACACGGAATACATTTTCCCGTCAGTCTCGATAATCTGGAATGTCGGTCTTGCAGAATCAGCGAAACCGGCAGTCACACAGAAAACAGTCTCCGTTGCAGGTAATGATCCGGTTGAGATAAGCTACAGCTTCGGAATACTTGACGGCGCGGCAGATGCCATAACCACTGCATACTATATCACTCCGGAAGGCGAGGAAAGAGATCTCCGCTGGAACGGATATTATCTGATTTTTTCTGACCAGAGCCAGCATGTTACACTTACACCTGAGTTTCTGGAATATGCGAGGGAACGTAACGGCGGCGTGCTGAAACTTCATTTCAACGACCCGGCAGATACGTATGCCGAGATAACTCTCGATACAGACAAATCACCGGGACTTGCCGTTTCCGAATACGTGATACCATCAGGTGAAAACAGGCAGATAACCATAGAATACGACACGGGAACAGGAGAAAAGGCGGCATCCGGAATAGCGTCCATGACTTTCGGAAAGACTAATCTTTTAACATCCTCTTACTCATCTGTTAAAAACGGTACCATAACCCTTAACGCAAACGCCGTAAGGATGATAAGCGGTAAAAAAGGCGGAAAAGTCGTAATAACCTTTGATGACGCCGCCCGTACCAGATGCACGATAAAGATAAAAACAGAAAACTAAGGAAACACTGATCAAACCGGAAATATACCATAAAACAATAGCTCAGCATATCAGGCCGCGTAAACGGTGATATGCTGAGCTTTTTAATGTATTCTAATGTCTGTAAGAGCGCACTGGTCGCCTGACAGGGCGACATAAAGTTTGTCTGGAAAATCGTATATATCTGTTGCGTTTTCAATACTGAGCCCCGCATAAGTGACTGTTGTGATGACGGTACCGTTTTTTATCCGGAACAGTGCCGTGCATTCCGCGCCTTCCATGCTTCTCTGTCTCCAGTTCTCCCATCCGCCGAAATCCTCCTTGTTTAATTCAAGGCTGTTGAAGGTAAGGTCGTCGTCTCCTGATATCTCACCGTTGAGTTTGATCACTGTATATTCATGGTAGTCAGGACCGTTTACCCTGCCGTCTTCCGAATAAAACAGGATAATGTAAGGACAGTGCCAGGTCTGTCTGGATGAAGGAAGGCTCATTGCGTGGAATTCTACTTTCAGCCTGCCGTCGATCAGTATTCCTTCAGTAGTTTCTGACCGCGTGCTGTCGATCTGAATATTCGGGATGTCACCGGCCAGACGGTCGGTGTATACTACCTTCGGAGCGATGCGCGGTATGTCTCCGGGCTGCAGCTCCGTGTTTGTCTTTTCTGTTTTTATATTTTCTATGTGACAGTTTTCGCCGGTGATACCTATGTACGCATATTTTGAACTGTCCTGAAGCGCAGCTGTTACTGTGACTTTTCGTGTGCCCTTTTCAATAACGATCCTTGCGTGGTCTTCGAATCTGCCTGCAGTGATATGATATGTTTCATTTCCGCCTTCATTTTCACCATCGGCTTCCTTTTCGGTAACATCCGACTCCATATTCCTTGCTGCCGTGCATATTATATGTCCGTCCGGCCATATTTCTCCGTATTCAAGATAGTTGAAAATACGGATCGACTCCTCATCGAAATGCGTGCGTCTGTCATAGGAGTCAAATATGATGAAAGAAGGGGATGAGAACTCATTCTTATCCGATACCGGTCGGCAGGTAAAGCTTATTTCAGTCAGAGTATGCTCAATAAGGATGCCGCGGGATATCTTTGAACGGTAAGCATCTGACGTGATCTCTGTTTCCGGTTTGATGTTTGCTTCTTTGTCTTTGTCCTGCATAAGATATTCCGGATCGCTGTCGATGAGGTTTACCATTATACGTGCGAATCTCGGATCAAATATTGTGCCGGAGTTTTCTATAAGTTCCTCACGTACTGCCAGCTGAGGATACGGCGATCGGTCATACTGAACAGATGTCATTGTGGCATAGTGATCAGCAACAGCGACTATTCTTGCGGCTTCAGGGATATCTTCACCGCTTAGCCCGTCAGGATATCCCAGTCCGTCGTAACGTTCATTTACACTTCGTGCCGCACTGCACAGGAAAGGGTATTCCGTTATGCCCGAAAGAATCCTGTCTCCGATGACCGGTATCTGTTCAAGTACCTTCTGTTCATCGGACTCAAGCTTTCCCTTTTTGCCTATAATGCTTTCAGGTATGCCTATTTTTCCGACCTCGTGAAGAAGCCCTGCAAAGTATATCTCTTCGCAGTCCTTTTCATTCTTTCCGATGGCACGTGCGATCATTTCTGCATATTCAGCCACACGGCGGGAATGTCCAGCCGTACTGTCGCTCCGTTCTTCAATGGCATTTACAAAAGCAGATGCCGTCTGATCAAAGAGCCTGTGCATGCTTTTCCGTTCTTCCTGCAGAAACTCGATCTCAAGCTTGTTGAGACGAAGTATCTTATTGTCTCTATCATAAAGAGCAGATATATAGATCAGTATCGACACACATACCATGGAAATGTTTGTGACCGACAGGCCGTATACGAACAGCTGAATAACCGAGGCAA
>JAGDDO010000212.1 GCA_017848205.1 Oscillospiraceae bacterium
AGTGAACGCGGTAAAACAGGCGCTTAAAACAGACAGAAAGATCTTTGTGATCGCCCAGCGCGATGTTTTTGCCGAGGATATAAAGCGCGATGATCTGTACCGCGTAGGTGTCATCGCTGAGATCAGGCAGGTGCTCAGAACACCGGATGACGAGCTCCGTGTGCTCGTTGAAGGTCTTGACAAGGCAGAACTTCTTACATTTACGGACTCAGATACGGACGATGCATACTTTGAAGCATATGTTGAGGTGGTAAAGCCTCCTAAGCGCAGAAAAGCCTCCAGAGCGGAAATAGAAGCCATGAGCCGTTCAATAAAGAAGGAGTTTGAAAAATATGCTTCGCTTCTCCAGCGTATGACAGGCGAGCTTGTAAACTCCATTCTCTGTCAGGATGATCCTGAGGAACTGTTCGAGAACATTGTTTTCAATGCAAACTTCCAGAGTGCCGACAAGCAGGAACTCCTCGAAAAGAATGACATTATAGACAAGCTTTCATTCCTTCTTGCGGTGCTTGTGAAGGAAACTGAGGTTCTTGCCATTGAAAATGACATAAACAGTCAGGTCAAGGAGAACTTCGGAAAGAATCAGCGTGAGAACATTCTTCGTGAGCAGATGAGAGTCATATCCGAGCAGCTTGGCGAGGAAGATGAGGACGAGGACTACAGAACACGTATCCTCAAACTGAAACTTGATGAGAAGATAAACGACAAGCTCCTGCGCGAAGTGGACAGACTCAGATCTCTTCCGGAATCATCTCAGGAGACTTTTGTAATAAAGAATTATCTTGACACTGTTCTTGAACTTCCGTGGAAAAAGGAAAGCAGGATAAAGGTCGATATAAAAAAGGCTGAAGCAGTACTTGAAAAGGATCATTTCGGACTTAAGAAGGTCAAGGAAAGAATTCTTGAAAGCATTGCTGTAAATGCGATCAAACCGGATGTTACCGGTCAGATAATCTGTCTTGTGGGCCCTCCTGGTGTCGGCAAGACGTCAATAGGAAACTCGATAGCCCGCGCTCTCGGCAGGGAATACGTACGTGTTTCACTGGGCGGTGTAAGGGATGAATCAGATATCAGAGGCCACAGAAAGACCTACGTAGGTGCTATGCCGGGACGTATCATCAATGCGATGATACAGGCAGGCACGAAAAATCCGCTTATCCTTTTCGATGAGATCGACAAGATGAGCAACGACTTCCGCGGAGACCCGTCTGCAGCCATGCTCGAAGTTCTTGACAGCGAGCAGAACAAGGAATTCCGCGACCATTACACGGAAGTGCCGTTTGACTTGAGTAAGGTTATGTTCATAACAACGGCAAACACAACCGAGACCATACCGGCTCCTCTTCTTGACCGTATGGAAGTCATTGAGATAACGAGCTACACCCGCGAGGAAAAGTTCCACATTGCCAAGGAACACCTCATTCCGAAGCAGCTTAAAAAGCACGGTCTGAAGGCTTCACAGATGAAGATAGATGACGAAGGCATTTACAAGCTCATCGATTCATACACCAAGGAAGCGGGTGTGCGTAATCTTGAAAGAAACATCGGATCTCTCTGCCGCAAGACAGCAAAGGAGATCGTGAGCGGGGAAGCAAAGAAGATAAAGTTTACAGCCGATAATATAAGCAAGTATTTAGGCCATGAAAAATACATCAAGGACGTAAAGAGCGAAAAGGACGAGGTCGGCATAGTAAACGGCCTTGCGTGGACGGCTGCCGGCGGTGTTCTCATGCCGCTTGAAGTTCTCGTGCTCGAAGGCAAGGGCGGAGTTACCCTTACCGGATCGCTTGGCGACGTAATGAAGGAAAGTGCCGGAATCGCAGTAAGCTACACGAGAAGCGTTGCGAAGAAGTATGGCATTGACCCTAAGTTCGTAAAGAACAAGGATCTTCACATTCATGCTCCGGAGGGTGCTGTTCCGAAGGACGGACCGTCAGCCGGTGTCACAATGACAACTGCACTGGTTTCAGCCCTGTCCGGAAAGAAAGTAAGAAGCGACGTTGCCATGACCGGTGAAATAACCCTTCACGGAAAGGTGCTTCCTATAGGCGGACTCCGTGAAAAGACCATGGCTGCCTACAAGGAAGGCATGAAGAAGGTCATAATTCCTGCAGGAAACAAGCCTGACATGGAAGATGTAGAGGATGTTGTAAAGGAAAACGTGGAATTCGTTTTCGCGGAGAACCTTGAAACAGTTCTTGAACATGCACTTGTACAGTAAAGGGAGAAGTAAATGAACTACAATAAAGCTGAATTTCATTCCTGCTACGGACTTTTCAGCCAGATACCTGAGTCAGACCGTACCGAAATAGTTTTTGCCGGCCGTTCAAACGTCGGAAAATCTACTCTGATAAACAAGATATTCAACCGTAAATCTCTTGCCAGAGTAAGTTCGGTTCCGGGAAAGACCGCTACCATCAATTTCTACAGTCTTGAAGATGTTTTCTTCGTTGACCTTCCGGGTTACGGCTACGCAAAGGTGGCAAAGACTGAAAAACAGCGCTGGGCAGGTCTTATCGAAGGGTATCTTAACGCTGACAGAAATATTGAACTGGTGTTCCTTCTTATCGATATGCGTCATGCTCCTACTGCAGACGACCTGCACATGATAAATTTTCTTATCGATAATGAACTGCCGTTTGTGATCATTCTGACAAAGGCTGACAAGCTCAACAAGACGGAACGTGCAAAGGCTATGAAAGTTTTTTCTGAAACGATTCCGTGCTATGAAGACATTCATATAATCCCGTTCTCGTCACAGACTTTTGAGGGCGTGGAGGAAGTCCGTAAGATAATCGAGGAAACGGCCGAAGACGCAAGGGTATATTCTGAAACTGAAGAAATACCGGAATGATTATATTGTCCTGCACATACGCTGACTATAGCTCCGTACATCAGATGATAGTAAACGATAAAAATAATGCCATACGAAAGCTTATATGCTGTTCGTATGGCATTTGATTTTATGTGATAAATACTGTCGCAAAGAACCGGTGTGTACCGGATAATGCATACTTACTCTGCGGCAGATGAGAGGGTTCCTGAGATCTTTGATAAAAGGTGAGCTGCGGTCTCGATAAGTCCGCAGTACTTGTCTACCAGCACTATTACAACAGTCTCGCGGTAGCTTGGCGGAGTAATGGTAAGAGGGAACATGTGCTTTAGTATTATGTCCTTTTCCTTGTCACTGAGCGTAAAGTGTTCACAGGCATTTTTCAGGGCGGCTTTCGGATGAGTCATGCCGTGAAAATGATCTCCTGTTTCCTTTGTGTGCGTATGCCAGTCATAAAGGAAAAAATCATGGAGAAGACCTGCTCTTGCTCCGGCTCTTGCATCAAGACGGAACAGCTTGCAGAGCTTGTAGTTGTAGTACGATACATTGACACAGTGCTGAAATGTAGTGGTGTTACCGTGCTGCATGAAGTTTTTCATTTTCAGGACCATTTCATTTTCAAGAAGGTCACTGACAGTTTCGTAGTATCCGTTGCTGAGTTCATTGTTAAGCAAATTCTTTTTTGATCCTATGGCGTACAAACCAACCGTTCCTCCTTTCAGGTAAAGACACTGGTGATGCTGATTTATTATCAGCGCAGGGGTCCGGGGCGAAGCCCCGCAAATCCCACCTCCGGAAATCCGGCGAAGCCGGATTTCCGATTTAATCAGTGTTTTCTTAATTATAGCATAAAACGGAGAATTTATCAATACAAAAGTTGAAAACGCTTAAATTCACAGTTCTCACTATTGACAAATTTGTTGATTTGCGATAAAATATAATATGTGTATTTATTGTTATCCGAAACTTATTTGTATTCGTAATACATTAATTCATAAAAACATTTTAATCAAAGGTGGACTAAAGTAAAATGAGTTTGATAGATAAAATTTTCGGTTCATACAGCAAAAAGGAACTCGCTCGTATTGAACCTATCAAGCAGGCTGTCCTCGACCTTGACGAAGAGTATTCAAAGCTTTCCGAAGCCGAACTCAAAGGCAAGACACAGCAGTTTAAAGACAGACTCGAAGCAGGCGAGACACTGGATGACATCCTTCCTGAAGCTCTTGCTACATGCCGTGAAGCTGCATTCCGTGTACTCGGAAAGAAGCCTTTCCCGGTACAGATCATCGGTGCCATCGTTCTTCATCAGGGACGTATCGCTGAAATGAAGACAGGTGAAGGTAAAACTCTCGTTGCCTGCCTCGCAGCTTACTTAAACGCACTTTCAGGCAAGGGCGTTCACGTAGTAACAGTAAACGACTACCTCGCTAAGTTCCAGTCAGAGGAAATGGGTAAGGTTTACCGTTATCTCGGTCTTACTATCGGCGTTATCCTCCACGGACTCAACAACGGTCAGAGAAGAACTGCCTACAACTGTGACATCACATATGCCACAAACAACGAACTCGGATTTGACTACCTCCGTGACAACATGGTCATCTACAAGAAGGATATGGTTCAGAGAGAACCTAACTTCGCTATCGTCGACGAAGTTGACTCAATCCTCATCGACGAAGCAAGAACTCCTCTTATCATTTCAGGCCGCGGCGAAAAGTCAACGGAACTCTACGGCATAGTTGACAAGTTTGCCAAGACTCTCGTTCCTGTAACAGTCGTTGAAATGGACGACAAGGAAGACCAGGATGAACTCAACAAGGACTACGACTACATCATTGATGAAAAGGCAAAGTCCGCAACTATAACAAGAACAGGTGTAAAGAAGGCTGAAAAGCACTTCAACGTTGAAAACCTCATGGATCCTGACAACATGACTCTTCTTCACCACATCAACCAGGCTCTCAAGGCTAACGGTGTA
>JAGDDO010000213.1 GCA_017848205.1 Oscillospiraceae bacterium
TCTGAAACTGAAGTACCTTCTTCGAAATCCCATGTGGTGTTCATTGTTATTGCATATCTTCCCGGAGGAACACTCTCCTCGTTAAGAAGTTTTTCTGCTAAGTCTTCAGCATTGTCATCATCCACGAGCACATTACGTTCGATGGCTTTATCATCTTTGTTACTGCCATCATCTTTCTTCATAAAGAAGAAAAAGAAAATCAGTCCGATGATGATGAAAAGAAGCAGAAGTATGATCAGTATGAGCTTCTTATCTTTCTTTTTTTTATCAGTTTTTGCCTGGCTCATTAAATTCACCCCCCTGATTATTCAAAAATCCCTCAAAACCCGGTAAGCGGATTTTGTTTCCCCGTCTGGCAGCTTTTCCTGCTGCTGGATTTTTTGTGCTTACCGCTTACTGTTTTTCTTTGATGTTCCTATTATAGCAAGTAGACAATGAAACGTCAATATATCTCTCTTAATATTTATGTTTTGCACAAATCGGGGGGGGTAGGTACTTATTGCAAATCAACAGGCAGCTTCAAAACGTACAATTTTGCCTTTTAATTCCCTGAAGCCCTATTTTACGTAACATTGGTTCAAAATCGGACTATTCTCAGAAAAATCCATACGAAAGGTATTTAATTAATAAAACTTCTGCCGAATATATATGATATAGGTATTTATGCATTTACATAAAAGCAAAAGAATTTGTAACCGTTACTGATGTGAAGTAGATGCATCAGCTCTATATATTGTAATTGTAACAGGAGAAAATCATGAAAGCAAAGCAGACCGGAACGGCTGTAATAAAAGCTGTTCTTATAATTCTGATCATACTGTTGCTGGGACTTGGCTGTTATGCCGGTTACTTAATACTTAAAGGCAGCGGTGAATCCGGCGGGGATGAGACGGAAGAGCATGTCGTCAGGAACTATGTTGTGTATGCTGATCCGGCTGTGATCCCGTCAGCGGATGCTGCTAAGGTCAATTCGGCTGCGAGCCATGATGTCAAGATGAATGCGACCTGGACGTTCAAGGACGGAGCAGCGTATTCGAAGGATGCTTATGTGGAAAATCCGCTTTCCAATATAAACAGTGTCTGTTTCGATGTAAAGGTAAACGGATATGACGAGCCGGTATTCACTTCACCGGAGCTTCCGGTGGGAAGCCGTCTGGAAAATATCACACTTGATAAGGTGCTTAAAGCAGGAACATATAACTGTACTCTTACCTATTATCTGCTGTCAAAGGACGGATCGGAGAATGTGGGGACTTTACAGATGGCGCTGAAGATCATTATAAACGGTAATCCTTAGCGAAGCACTGATTTTAGCGAATCGTGAATAACTATGCAGATACAGGATGCACATTGTGAATATGAGGGACATTATAACAGCAATTTACAGGGGTAATACGGGAAAAAAATCCGGAACCGTTATACGAACCGGAGTTTTACAGAACTGATCTGAAGGGGATGAGGTCATGAATGATGTAAAAAGAATATCTGCTATGCTGGTTGCGTCTGCAATGTTTGTAATGAATATGACGTGTGCTGCTGTCAGTGCGGATGAAATATCACTGGGCGAAGGTGCTGCGGCAGTACAGGGCGCAGAATCTGCAGGTGCCGCTTATGGTACCGGAACAGACGATGAGTCAGTCCCTGATGCAGAACCGGATACAGAAAATGAAGCCGGTTCTGTGGAGGAACAGGAGAACATCTCAGGGGAGAGTGCTGTACAGAAAAATGATGAAGAAAATTCAGAAGATACAGCTGATTCATCTGACAGTAACAGTGAAGCTGATAACGAAGCTCCGGATGCTGAACAGGAAAAAGCGCCGGAACCATTGCCGGAACCGAACGGAGATGATCATACCGGCGGTGGGGAAGCTTCTGCAGTAAACAAGGGCAAAGGCGACATTGAAGGACTTGTCAACACAAAGGTATTTCAGGTCACACTGCCTGTACATGGTAACAGTCTTGACTATGTTGCCGATCCTCAGGGCCTTATCAGAAAAACCAATGCAGCGAAGCATCCTGATTCTGTTTACGATGCCAATGCAAATGTATTTTTCAATAACGGAAAACGTACTGCTGAAGGCGGAAAAAACGTAACTTATTTTTCCGGAACTAGCGACCCCCTTACGATAGTGAACAAGAGCTCTGCGGCAGTAACGATAGTCGCAAGAGTGTCAGCCTACTATGAGCAGGGCGTGAAGAATCCGGTATCTGTTGCAGGCAGCAGGGACTGGGAAAATGTAAGTACTCCGAGCATCTGCCTTTCCGTTGTCAGAGATGATGACGGATCTGAAGTTGTACTTTCAAAGCATGAGAAAGTTATAACAGCTTCCGTTGCAGGCTGTCCGGAAGCGTACAGATTTGTATACGAAAAGGACGGCAGCGGTGAAGAAAATTACGGGTATCGAATAACAGAGGATGAGTACAAATTCAGTTCGTTTTCACTCAGGATGACTGGTGAGTGCAACAGCGACGGTGACTGGAAGTCGGATACTGATTATGATTTTCCTTCTACTTCGATTGTATGGAACGTTGGTTTTGCCGTATCAGCAAAGCCCTGTGTGAATGAAGACTATTACACGGTGGCTTTTGGTTCTGAAATAAAAGTTCCGTTCAGTTTAGGATTATTCGAAGCTTCGGCTTCCGGAATTGCAGCTGCTGAATTTCAGGCAAAGTCCGGTGAGACAGTAATGATAACCGGAAACGGCGATTACATAAGCAATACAGAAAATGAAATAACGCTGACTTCTGACTTTGCGTCATATGCACGCAGTCTTGGCGGCGGAACACTTAAGCTGACATTCGATGATCCGGATGAGACTTATGCGGAGATCAGACTTGATGAAAGCTGTGCGCCGTTTATTGAGACTACGGACTTCAGTGTTTCGAAGAACGACAAAAAACTTTATGTTCCGTTCATTACTGGTGCCGGGGAGAAATCGGCATCCGGTATTTCATCAGTAAAATTCGGAAGCTATGACTTTTCATCTTCTGCTTATGTAACGGAAGGAACAGACGGGTTTACTCTTACCGCCAGTGCGCTGAACACGATCTGCAGCAAGGGCGGCGGAACAGTGTACGTAACATTCAATGATGCAGCGCATACCCGGTGCAGAATTAAAGTTAATGTTGATACTGAAATCTGATTAAAATGATATAAAATCATTTTAACAGCGCCAATGGCGTGTAGATTTTGTACTTAGACGGGATTTCACTTTAAAGCTAAATCGATTTGCGAAGCAAATTATACCTGATCAATTGTTTCAATCAGGTAATAGGAAAAAAATCAAGCCATTCAGCAAAGCTGAATGGCTTGTATTTTTATTCTTCTGTATTATCAGAATCAGTTTCCTTTTCAAGGTCAACGGAAACTTCAGGAGTTTCGTCCTTTTCTTCAGGGAGTTTGAAGTCAGGAGTTTTTTCTTCCGGAATGCCGATGTTTATGTCGGTTTCAGAACGTTTTTCTTCTGCAGAAGGTTTTTCATCCTTTTCGGTTTCAAGCTCGCCGTGAATAAGCTTTTTGAAGTCGTCGCCGTCGATCTTTTCGTTTTCGATAAGGTACTTTGCAACGAGATGGAGCTCATCGATGTGTTCTCTGAGAATAGCTTCACACTGTTCGTGAGCTTCCGCGATGATCCTGCGTACTTCAGCGTCGATCTCTGATGCGATCTCTTCGCTGTAGTTTCTTGTGTGGCCGTAGTCCTTGCCGAGGAATACTTCGCCGTTGTCATCACCGTAGACAACAGTTCCGAGCTTTTCGGAGAAGCCGTACTTTGTAACCATGTTTCTTGCTACCTTTGTGGCACGTTCGAGGTCGTTTGAAGCGCCTGTGCAGATGTCGTCGAGAACGATCTCTTCTGCAACACGTCCGCCGAGGAGCATTACGATTGATTCACGCATCTTTGTTCTTGTCATGTGTGAATCATCGGTCTCAGGTCTTGTAACTGTAAGGCCGGCAGCCATACCACGCTGGATAACTGTGATCTGGTGTACCTTGTCCTGAGTTTCGAGATAATAAGCTGCGATAGCGTGTCCGCCTTCGTGATAAGCTGTGATCTTCTTGTCGCGGTCTGTAACGATGTGTGATTTCTTTTCAGGACCGGCAATTACCTCCATTGTAGCTTCTTCGATATCTGATTCGATGATGGCCTTTCTGTCCTGGCGGGCTGCAAGGAGTGCAGCTTCGTTAAGAAGATTTTCAAGATCGGCACCGGTAAATCCCTGGGTAGTCTTTGCGATTACCTTAAGATCAACGTCAGGGCCGAGAGGCTTGTTCTTTGCGTGTACTTTAAGGATCTCCTCACGTCCCTTGACGTCAGGATAGTTTACAACGATCTGTCTGTCGAAACGGCCTGGTCTTAAAAGAGCCGGGTCAAGAATGTCACGGCGGTTTGTAGCTGCCATAACTATAACGTTGTCGTTGGCTGTAAAGCCGTCCATTTCAACGAGGAGCTGGTTAAGTGTCTGCTCACGTTCGTCGTGTCCGCCGCCGAGACCTGCGCCTCTGTGACGTCCTACAGCATCAATTTCGTCGATGAATACGATTGACGGGCTGTTCTTCTTTGCCTGTTCGAAAAGGTCACGTACTCGTGAAGCACCGACACCGACGAACATTTCAACGAAGTCTGAACCTGAGATAGAGAAGAAAGGAACACCTGCTTCGCCGGCAACAGCTCTTGCAAGAAGTGTCTTACCTGTACCAGGAGGGCCCAGAAGGAGAACACCCTTAGGAACTCTTGCACCTATTTCGTCATATTTCTTTGTATTCTTAAGGAAGTCAACGATCTCCTTAAGTTCTTCCTTTTCCTCATCAGCACCTGCAACGTCGTCAAATGTAGTTTTTTTGCCGTTTGAAGGTCTGATGTTTGCCTTGCCGAAGTTAGCGTATTTTCCGCCGCCGCCGGCCTGACGGATCATAAAGAAGAATAGTGCGACTCCCATTATAAGAAGGAGTATCGTCGGGATGACTGTTATGATCCAGGAGTTGTCCGAACCCCTGATGTAGTCTACCTTGACTTCCTCACCGTTGTGTTTTTCCCTGTAACCGGCTCTGTAGTCGGCTATTTCAGAATCTGTATCGTTAATAAAAAGATTTACGTTCGGGACTATATATGTGTTCTTGTCGGAAGAACCTTCGAGATAGTATTCAAGTTCGCCGGTCTTGAGATTAAGTGTATACTCAGAAACATTGTACTCATCAAACTCATGCATTATTTCGGAATATTTCTTTCCCTGACCTGTAGGTTCAAGATTAGGTATGAGTACTCCGAGAACTATTATTATTACTGCTGCTATCGCAATATAGGTCAGCAGTCCCTTGTTCTTTCTAGGTGTCAATGACATCACTCCTGTCTTTTGTATTTTTACATCAATAAGAATATTTTAACTTGAAAACGATATAAAGTCAAGTATAAAAGGGAAACCCTTTATAATTTCATGGTTTCTTCACAAACAACCCTTATTAGCAGTATTTTTTTTGTACTATTAGTAATTTTAACTCTGTCAGCTGTGCCGGCTTTTTCGATGAAGATTATTCCGGTTTCGTCAGCGGCAATGCAGAGACTGTCGCGTTCCGAAGCTTCAGTGCAGGCGTTCAGAAGTTTTTTGACCGATGAGGTAAAGTTCCTGTTTTCAAGCTTTATTCTGTCACCCGGAAGTCTGTTTCTGAGGACGATATCACCCTTTATGCATTCGGCGTCGATCATTACAGTATCCGGAGTAAGAGTACATCCTTCGTACTGCCCGCGGTCCGCAAGCGTCAGAATAACGGTCTTCGTAAGGAATCTGTTTTCGCCTTCTGCTGCCTTTATGCATATATGTCCGGTTTTTTCCTTTGCCTTCGGTATGGTGACCAGCCGCAGGCATCCGTCATGTGCCTCAGCGTAAATATCTCCCTTAAGGTTGATCTTGCCGCCGCAGAGCACTGCTTTTTCCAGATCGGCTATTCGTCTGCTGTTTACTTCTATCCCGTTTTCCGAAAGGAAACGCGCTGTACAGCGTCTGCGTACCGCAGGATGAAGTCTGTCAAGCCCGCATATGGTATCTTTTTCTGATAAACCGGATTCATATGCTTTTCCGGCTTCGAGTTCAATGAAGTTATTGTCGGTACGAAAATTTTCCGAGTCGGATAGTATAGTTCTGAAAAGTGCCGGATTGATCTTTTCGAGGACCGGAATAACGTTGTGCCTTATGGTGTTTCTTGTGTAGTCGTCGGAAAGATTGGTTGAGTCGGTCACAAAGTCCTGACCGCGTTCCGCGAGGAATGATTCTATCTCGTTTCTGGTGACTCCGAGCAGAGGTCTGATGATGTTGTCCCTGACGGGCGGAATACCAGCGATGCCTTTTGTTCCGGTGCCTCGGGTGAGGTTGAATATCACCGTTTCAGCATTGTCGTTGGCATTGTGTGCCGTTGCGAGCTTTTTTCCGTGTGTCTGTTCTGCAAAGAAGCGGTAGCGTATCTCGCGGGCTGCCAGTTCCGTTGACATTTTCATCTTTTCAGCTTCTGCGTTTACGTCAAATCTTCCGCAGACAAACGGTACGGAAAGCCTTTCACAGAGATCACGGCAGAACGCCTCGTCCCGGTCGCTTTCCTCGCCGCGCAGGCAGTGGTTTACGTGAAGGGCGGAAAGCGTTATCCCGAGCTCGTCACGAAGCTCGTTTAGCGCAAGCAGCAGGCAGACACTGTCGGCTCCTCCGGAAAGGGCGGCGACAACGTGATCGCCTTTTTCAAGCATGCCGAATCTTTCGATGGTGTTAAGAATCTGACCGAGCATATCAGCCTTCCTTGTTTGCGAAACGTGTGAACTGACCGTCCCATACCATTTCGACGGTACCGACTTCACCGTGACGGTTTTTGGCAACGATACATTCACTTACGTTCGGTGAAGTACATGTTGTAGGATTGTAGTATGCATCACGGTAGAGGAACATAACTATGTCGGCATCCTGCTCGATAGAACCTGATTCTCTTAAGTCTGAAAGCATAGGACGCTTGTCAGTACGCGATTCAGGTCCTCGCGAGAGCTGTGAAAGAAGGATTATCGGCACGTCAA
>JAGDDO010000214.1 GCA_017848205.1 Oscillospiraceae bacterium
AGACTTGGTCTTTACGCCGAACTTCCATTTGATAGCGCGTGAGCCGCCGGATGTGCTGAGGCAGCCTGCGCAGTACGGATCTGATTCGTTGAAAACATTTGCTTCGGAAACGAGAACCCAGTACTTGTTATTGAAATTGCCTGTAAGAGGCAGCGAATAGTCGGCCCAGGCACTGTTTACCTTGTCCATGCCGAATTCGGTAAAGTTCCATTCGTAGGTAGCGTTAGGACCGTTGCCCCACAGAGTTCCGTTTGTCGGGAATACTACCTGGCTCGTTTCATCCTTTATGGTAGCTCCGTGATTTAAGGCATAACGGAAGCCGATACCGTCATCATATACTCTGAAAATTACCGTAAGAACGGAATCGCCCTTTTTGAGCGGTATGGTAATTTCGTTGTAGTGGTTTCTCATTTCTGAATGCTTGCCGTAAGGCATGGAATATGTTTCGTCAAATGTTGTAGATGACGCTGCCTGAAGTGCAAGTCCGTTTGAAAGATCTTCAGTAGTTGTGACAAGACCGAGCTTTGAAGGTTCGATAACTGTTCCCGTCACGCCGCCGCTTTTCTTGTGTACCGAGTAGTAGAAACTTCCGCGGGCATCTGTCCAGAGTTTCGTTGTAAGTGTTCCGTCCGGTGAAACTGTCTGGAGTTCAGGAAGGCTTTTAAGCTGTGTGCCGTCAAATGTAACCGAGGTTTCAGCGTCCGTGCTCACTTTTCCTTCCTTAAGAGTTTCAGCTTCAAATGTGTAAAGATACTTTGCGTCGTCCGGAAGTGATTTTACTTCAGACGCAGAGAGTGCATAGTCGTAGAAAGCCACGTCATCCACTTTTGCCTTTATGTCGTTGTCGTTGTAAAGTGAATGTCCGATGGAGTTGTATTTATATGATTCAATAAGCCCGTCGCCGAAAAGACTTCCGAGTGTTTCGGTGAGATATTCCGCATCGACCTTGTCGATTTCCTTTCCGTCGAGCCAGAAACTCATGGCGTCGGTGGAATAGGTGACGCAGAGATCGTGCCAGGTATCTGAATCGGGCTTTGCATCTACGTTGAAGATAGCCCGGTGCTTATTGTCATTTTCAGTGGCTGATCCCTTTCCTGCGAAAACGCTGCAGCGGTACTGGTCGTGTTTGTTCAGATCCACTGACAAATCAGGTGAGGAGTAGCTCGGAGTAACACCTGTGCCGAACGGGAGCGTTGCGAACTGATAAAGTCTTGTGTAGTCTTCAGTTCCCGTATGGAGATTAAACTTCATTGCAATGGAAAATCCGTTTTTACATCCTCCCTTAAATACGTCAGGAAGTTCAAGCCAT
The DNA here is from genome assembly GCA_017848205.1 of Oscillospiraceae bacterium. The sequence continues at coordinate 1,310 of JAGDDO010000214.1, forward strand.
GAAGCGCCGAAAGCTCCGCCCTTAAGGTCGAGAACATTTGTGCCGTTTTCGCTGTCCTTTATTACGGAAGCATTTTCACCGCGTATTACAGCCGCATCCTTTGAAGTGCCGGTACTTGCTGCTTCAGCGTTCTGAAATACCATTTCCGCTGCGGAAATTTCCGAAGGTGATAAAACATCACCGCTAATGAATCCTGCCTGTGAAGCCATACATGCCGCTGTCATCAGGGCAAGGCTCCGCCATGTCTTTTTACACATACAAACCCTTCTTTCCTAAAACAACCGGAGAAGCACGGAATTCATGCTTCGCCTTTTTCTTAACAGACCGTTAAATCCGGCCAGAATTCCGTTAAAATTGCAATTATAGATATAATTCACAAAACCTTTACACAATCATTAGATTTATTATATCATCAAATACCGCAATAATCAATAGGTGATCCGCAATTTTTGATTTTACGGTAAACAAAACAGGCAATGCCCGTAAGGACACTGCCTGTATGTTTATAATGTTTGTTATGAAAAATTTCTTGTTATTTCTGTTATGCTGCCATTTCGGCAAATTCCTCGAATGAATCAGTAAAACCTGTAAATCCGTTGAGATCAAGGAAAGTAAAGTCTTTGTCCTTAATACCAAGTGAGATGACAAAGTCAATTTTTCCGAGATGGTATTCAACAGCTATCGTTCCGTCTTCGTACCTGTAAGTTTGTTTTTCGGCTCCGTCGAGTACAAGATGCTTTTTGTGTGTTTCAACGTAATCCATGATTTTTTCTACGATTCTGATTTCTTCCCCTGATAGATCAGATGCTACATTAATGTCCATCATATTTACCCCGCCTTTCATAACTCTTCAGATCCTTCATTCTTATCTTTTAAGAACCATCGGGAACTGATATGTATATTATATACTAAAAGGCGAGATAATACAAGTGTATTTAAATAAAAAAAATCAAGAGTATATTTGGTTATTGTGCATAGTGCATATATATGAAAAGTCCCCGGTCAGTATTTGTCAGCTTCTGAGCGGGGACTGATGTATTTTAAGGAGATGAAAAAGCTTACTGTGCGTATACCTTGTCGTCGTACTTGTAGAGAACAAGTGTTACGTTGAGGTTTCCGTTAAGGG
>JAGDDO010000215.1 GCA_017848205.1 Oscillospiraceae bacterium
AGATGCTCGCTGTACGTTCTGTTCACCTCAAAGTCTATGTGATCACGGTCAATGATCTGTGCTTCAATGGTGGTATCTTTATATGCATCGCCGATGTTGAAGATGTATACTACATCCGGCTTGTAGTTTTCGCCGTACTTGTACTCCTCTTCTTCCTCGTCGTCATCGTCTTCCTCATCTTCGGAAGTATCTTCTTCATCTTCCGGATCATCTTCATCGCCGGATCCGTCATCATCTGAAGCATCTTCATCATCAGAATCTTCTTCGTCAGATCCGTCTCCGGAAGTTTCGTCATCCGGAACATCTTCCTCATCCGAATCTTCCTCTTCCGGTTCATCTTCATAATATTCTTCATCAGAACCGTCAGTTTCTTCATTATCCTGGTCGTCGTCATCGCCTGCTTCCGAGTAGACATAGAACTTGAAAGGTGTGATGATACCGTCCTCAAGGCTTATTATACAGCCTGAATCCTTGTATTTGTCACCGTAGAAACAGTAGTAGCAGGATCCGTGTTCGCTGTAGGAATACCATATTCCCCTGCGAAGCAGCGGTTCGTCCTTTGCCGGCATTGGAGCCTGCGTAGTCGCCTGTGTCTCAGCCGATACCGGTGCCGTTACCGCCGAAGCCTCTGTTTCAGAACCCACAGGAGGCGGAAGCTCAGGAAGCTCGTCGTCAATGTTTACTGTTCTTCTTCCGCAGGAAGTAAGGCTCAATGCAAATACAAGAAATAATGAAAGAAATAAATTCAGTTCTGAAGTGCGTTTCAATTTTTTCACCGACTTATAAAAATTTCGTTAAGGAAACACTGATTTAATCGCAAATCCGGCTTCTCCGGATTTGCAGGAAGAGAGAAAACGGGGCTTCGCCCCGCACCCCTGCACTGATTTATGAGTAAATCAGTGCTTCCTCAGGATATAAAAAATGCAGGACAACGGTGCCCTGCAAAGATAAGAAGAGATAAATAAATATGTGTAGAACAAAAGAAAGGAGACAACAAAACGAGTGTTAACTTTAACAACGAATATTAACTTAACACTGTAATTATTATAACGGATAATTTCTGATAAGTCAAGTCATTATATCAGATTTGTATGATTTGTCAAGTACGTCGAATACGAATTGTCTGATGTTCATAAATTTGTATATTTCGCATCAGAAGTTACATGCCATTTACACTGATTACATAGGAAACCTGATATTTATCAGCTCCGGCATCAGAATTTACATCTTAAAGATATAGATATATATCTTTCCGAAGGTAAATGAAAGCGGGATTATGAGTTTGTCTTTTTCGGTGCCGATGAGTTCGTCCTGTAAGTAGCCGATTTTTCCGAGGGAAAGCTTTGAGCTGTCAGATGCGAAAACGTTGGCTGCGTAAAGGCCGTTCTGGAGGTTAAGGAAGTCGGCCACATCCCTGTTGGAGCAGTCGAAAGTGTCCTTTCCGGCACATCTTGCCGCAAATGCATTGAATGCCTTCTGGCTTCCGCATATGGCCGTTCGGAGAGAATCAGGGCCCTTGATATCCTGCATGATCATGCATTCCTGTTCCGTATCCTTTACAGGATTGAAGCTCGTGAACGCAAAGTCATCACCGACGAAGCGGACGGAATTACGCACGAAAAGCGACGCGTAATCGGCATAGGTGTCCGAATTTTTCATATCGTCAAGATTGTAGATCGAAATTATATCACGTTTCAGGTCATTGCGGGAATCGACCTCGCTCGTAAGTCCAAGTTCCTGTCTGTACGCCTTCAAAAGATTATCGTATTCAGTCTTTGTAATGTAACCCTTGTTCAGAAGCGCATCTGCAAGGGCAATATCCCCGTTGTTCTGCTTTCCGAGCAGTTCCTCCATCTGCGCCCTTGAAAGAAATCCGAGAAAAACCGCAAGGTCGCCCATGTTCTTGTCGAATCTTTTCTGCTCGCTGTGAATGTACTCGACCTGCTCGTTTGTCATATATCCCGACTCAACAAACAGCGAACCCAGACGTTCCTTGTATATGTTCTTGTTCACCAGCGCCTCATTGAGCTGATCGGTCGAAATAATGTTCTTGTCAAGTAAATAGTAGCCGAATAGCTGTGCAAACATATCATTCACTTCCCTATAAAATAAAAATTATCTTATTCTATTATATATTAATTCACGGAAAATAGCAATACAAATAAGAAAACACTGATTAAACCGGAAATCCGGCTTTGCCGGATTTCCGGAGGTGGGATTTGCGGGGCTTCGCCCCGGATCCCCGGGGGCTGTTAAAAAAGTCCTGAACACTACAAAACCAGCATATCTTACTCACGTAAATACGTAGTTTTAGATATGCTGGTTTACTTTTAAGGAGAGTTTCTTAACATCCCCTTTCCTTAAACCCCGCCGGACCTAAAGAAACGAACTGATATATTTCTTTTGACAAACACGCAATAATAGGTTATAATTAAATTTATACTATATTTTACGGAGGAGATCATATGCCAAATAAACCGTTTTACATCACTACTCCTATATATTATCCGTCTGGAAATCCGCATATAGGACACTGCTACACAACTGTAGCCTGCGACTCGATCGCCCGTTACAAGCGAATGCAGGGATACGATGTAATGTTCCTCACAGGAACTGACGAACACGGTCTTAAAATAGAACAGAAAGCTGCTGAAAAGGGCGTTACACCTAAGGAATACGTTGATGAGATCGTAGAAACTTTCAAGAAGCTCTGGAGCTACATGAACATAAGCTACGACAGATACATCCGTACAACTGACGATTACCACATTGAAACAGTACAGAAGATATTCAAGGATCTCTACGACAAGGGATACATCTACAAGGGCGAATACTCAGGCAAGTACTGCACTCCTTGTGAAAGCTTCTGGACAGAATCACAGCTTAAGGACGGCAAGTGCCCTGACTGCGGCCGTGAAGTCACTGAAGCAAAGGAAGAAGCTTACTTCTTCAAAATGTCACCTTTCGCTGATCGTATTGAAAAGCTTCTTACAGAAACAGACTACTTAAGACCTAAGACAAGAGCTACAGAGCTCGTAAACAACTTCATAAAGCCAGGCCTTGAAGACCTCTGCGTTTCAAGAACCACATTCAAGTGGGGCATTCCGGTAACTTTTGACGAAGGTCACGTTGTTTACGTATGGATCGATGCTCTTTCAAACTACATTTCAGCACTCGGATACGGCAACACAGCACATAAGGACTACGAAAAGTTCTGGCCTGCAGACGTTCACATGGTTGCAAAGGACATCATGAGATTCCATGCTATCATCTGGCCTGCAATGCTCATGGCTCTCGATCTTCCGCTTCCGAAGCACCTTGCTGTTCACGGCTGGATCACATTCAACGGCCAGAAGATGAGCAAGTCACTCGGCAACGTTGTCGATCCGTTCGTTCTCGGTGAAAGATACGGCGCAGACGCTATCCGTTACCACATTCTCCGCGAAATGGCTCTCGGTGCAGACAGCTCATTCTCAAACGAGATCATGATAAACCGCATAAATTCCGACCTTGCAAACGGACTTGGCAACCTCGTTTCAAGAACAGTTGCAATGGTTGAAAAGTATTTCGGCGGCACACTTCCGAAGGAAAAACAGTCCGGCGAATTCGACGACGAACTTATCAGCATGGCGGAAGGTCTCCGCGCAAAGGTTGACGAATTCGTTGAACACACACAGATAAACAACGCGCTCGCTGAGATCTTCACAGTTATCTCACGTGCAAACAAATACATCGACGAAACAGCTCCGTGGGTACTAGCAAAGGATGAGGCAAACAAGCCAAGACTTGCATGTGTTCTCTACAACCTCCTCGAAGCTGTAAGAATTTCAACAACTCTCCTCAGCGCATTCATGCCGACAACAATGCCGGAAGTATGGAAGCAGATCGGTGCTTCAGAAAGCGATGTTTCCTACGAAAACGCTGCAAAGTTCGGCGTTCTTCCTGCAGACGTTACAGTTCACAGAGGCGAAGCACTCTTCCCGCGTATCGACGTTGACAAGGAGATCGAAGAGCTCAATGCTCTCATCAGACAGAACGCTCCTGCTTCAGAGGAACCTGAGATCGAAGCCGAACCGCTCGCTCCGCAGATCGAGATCGACGATTTCTTTAAGTCCGATCTTCGCGTTGCTAAAATAGTTAAGTGCGAAAAGGTAAAGAAGTCAAAGAAGCTCCTCTGCTCACAGCTCGACGACGGTATGGGCGGAAGACAGGTAGTTTCAGGAATTGCACAGTGGTACAGCCCTGAAGACCTCATCGGCAAAAAGGTAATACTGGTTGCAAACCTCAAGCCTGCAGTACTCTGCGGCGTTGAAAGCAACGGTATGATCTGCTGTTCAGATATGCCTGACGGCAGCGCAAAGGTCATCTTTGTGGATGATTCTGTTCCTTGCGGCAGCAAGATCAGATGATCAGCGGTTAATATTCCGGTGAAAACTCTGACCGGCGTTTTCACGGTATTAATATAACATTTTTATTTTAAAGGAGTTAGAAAAATGAACAACGAAAAAACATCTCTCGGCATTCCTGTAGGGCTCATGGGGGCAGCTCTCTACTTCACAATTCTCGTAGGCGGACAGACACCGTTCCTCCTCCTTGCAGCTTACGTTTTCTTCTTTGAAAAGAACGACTGGCTCAAGAGAACAGCTGTCAAGGCTTTCGCACTCGATGTAGTTCTCGCAATCGCATCATCTCTCTTAGGAATCCTTCCTGATCTTACAAGCATGATCGGTGATTTCTTAAGGATCTTCAATTCAAGCAGCTACGGCTCATTCAGCATTCCGTTCATCTCACCGCTCGTTTCATGCTTAAGAGACTGCATTTACATCATCGAAAAGGTATTCTTCATTCTCTTAGGTTTCTCAGCAATGAAGAAGTCAGATATCGCTATTGCAGCTATCGACAAGATTGCAGATCAGGTAACAGGCACTGTTTCAGCAGCTGCTGAAAAGGTTGTTTCAACAGTTAAGAAGGAAGAACCAAAGGCTGAAGAAAACAAGGCTGAATAATTATAAGTTCTGTTTTCAACAGATTTTAAAGAAGATGTTAAAAGGCTGTACGGCACCCGCCGCACAGCCTTTATTTTTACCTGAAAAACTTATGGAAACGCTGATTTATGAATAAATCAGCGTTTCCCTTTATACTGTAGACTCTGATACTTTTCCGGCCGCCTGTCTGAGGCTGAGTTTTCTCTTTCTCATTATCAGCTTTGCCTGTACTATTCCGAGGCAGAAAAGCATCGAAAAAGCTGCTGACGAAAAAGCTGAATTATAATAGGCCAGATAAATAGCTGCATCACGATTTACTGCTATATCTGCAAGTTCGAAAAGGCATTTGAAAGCCGTTGCGAATTCAAATGCAAAGGAAATGCCGGCTGCTATATAAAACAAAACAGGATTGACATGCTTTCTTATGAAAAAGAAGTCAGCTGTGGCTGCTATGCCAAACAGTGATATACCCAGAAGAACAAGCGAAGCCGGAGCAATGCTCATTTTACGTGTCGATATACAGGTGACCAGGCGTTCCAGAGCCTGAAAAACGAATGCGCTGCACATTATTGCTCCGGACACTTTCGGGTCAGCTGTTTTCTGTACCGACCTGTAAGTTCCGTATATCAGGCCGGCCGATATAAGAAGCATTACCAGCACCGCCAGAATGCTTATGACCATAATTGAAGAGCTGCCACCTCCCGTAAAAATAGACGATATTATCGCGCTCATTTTTTCTCCCGTGGCTGCGCTGGCAACAAAAGGTCTTACGATAACTGACATAAGCGTAAGCACTGCACTTACCGCATACACGGCTGTCTGCAGTCTTCCTGCCCTGCCGCTCTCAATGACCGGCTGCTTTTCAGGATAGCTTCTCCAGTCATCTCCCGTTATAAGCTCGTCCATTGAGATATCAAAGTATTCCGATATCTTCTTTGCCGTCATAAGGTCCGGATAACGCGCCCCGCATTCCCAGCGTGATACCGCCTGTCTCGTTACATAAAGATGATCAGCCAGCGTCTGCTGCGTTATACCTTTCTGTTCTCTCACAGTTTTCAGTTTTGTTCCGAATTCCATATCATTTACCTTCCTTTTAATACTTTTTTCGTTTGTGTCTTTTGTGCGATCTTCGAAGATATCTTTATTATATCCGCTCATAACGCCGAAAACAAGAAACACTGTCGAAAAAAGATGAAAAACCGTGTTACCACTTTGGTGCATGGGTATTTCGGACACATACTTGCAACCTCAAACAACCGGTTTAAATATTATTTATTCTGAATTTTTTATAAGGAAACACTGATTAAATCGGAAATCCGGCTTCGCCGGATTTCCGGAGGTGGGATTTGCGGGGCTTCGCCCCGGACCCCCACGCTGATTTATGAATAAATCAGCGTTTCCTTAGCCTTTCTGTTTTTTAGTATATCATATCAGCCATACCAAAGCAATACGAACAAAGCCGCACCCTGCGGACATTTCCACGGGGTGCGGCTTGTTTTAAAGTTTATCGTAATGTTTATCAGTCAAGACTTGTGATCTTCTTTGAGATGAACTGGCGGAGTGTTGCAAGGTCTGTAAGCTGAATATCTCCGTCATGTGTTGTATCAGCGGCCTTAAGCGAATCTCCTTCGAGTTTGTTGTCACCGATAAGGTAAAGTGAAAGGAGTGAAAGGTCTGTTATGTCGATCTTTCCGTCGCAGTCAACGTCACCTGTTTTTACAGTTCCAGGCTGCTTTGTCGGTACTGCAGTCGGTTCAGCAGCCGCAGTGTACAGATCCTTCGGAAGCTCGTCAAGAGTGATTACGTAATCGCTGTTGTAAACTGACTTGATGCTTTCCTTTGTGTTCCACTTTGAATCTGTGATCCATTCTGTATGCCATGTCATGAAGCTGCTCCAGTAAGCGCCGTCTGCTTCAAGGTTTTCAGGATTCGGAATAGAACCGTTTTCGTGAAGAATTACCGGTGTGTCTGTACCAACAACGTCAACAACCTTGTTGTACATACCAATGAGTGAACCGTCATTTTCAACGTATGTATCTGCACCTGCGATATCTACGTATTCATCGCCAGGATACCATTCCGCAGGAACGGAAGCTGTAAATCCGAGTGACCAGATAAGATTGTCGAGTTCCCATTCATTTGTGTACTTCTCGTACATCATCTTCCAGAGCTTCTTGAAGTTCTCAGCACCGCCTTTGCCCCACCAGAACCACGCTCCGTCAAATTCGTGGAACGGTCTCCAGATAACCGGAATACCGGCATCCTTCAGTTCCTTAAGAGCCTTTGCTCCCTTGTCCATAGCTGTCGAGAGTGCCTTGTATTCATCAGTACCCGGTGTAAGAGCCTTGTCCCAGTCGAGATCGTCGGCCTTGCTTGCATCATAGTCTCTTGAGAAGTCAGATCCGCAATGCCAGCATATTGTAACGATACCGCCCTTTTCGAACCATTCCTTGGCTCTCTTGTTTACGCCGTCGAAGTCATCGCCCATGTAGTCGAGACCTCTCATAGCAGGGAGCTTGCCGCTTGCGTCCTTGATGTAGTTCATTTCGTAGTCAGCACCGCCGGACATCCATGTGGATTCCTGCTGACCTGAGATGATCGACTTGCCGTATTCGCTGCAGATGTAGCTGTAGAGTGACTTTGCAGCTGATGACGCATTCTTGTTAGAAAGCGAAGCCTTTGAAGCATCCACCTTCGTGGCTTCAGCCTTTGTAAGTGTGAAATAATCAAGATCTGTCCAGCCCCAGCTGCTCTCAACTGCGATAGTATTTTTGCCTTCCTTAAGCGAGATGACTGTGCCAGGTGTCTCGATGAACTTTTCCGTATAAGGGAATGATACATTTTC
>JAGDDO010000216.1 GCA_017848205.1 Oscillospiraceae bacterium
CGGAGAAGACCGTTGCTGTAGATGTAACCTGTAATGTTTTCACCAATAACAACTGTTTCAATAATGTCCTCATCAGCCGGTACGGCAGCAATAAGTGGTGATGTGTTCTCAGTAACAGTTTCAGCGGTATTTTCGTTTTCAGCTCCGATGGTTTCGACAGGTGTTTCTGAGACTTCCGTATTTGCTGCTTCATCGGCAGCTTTCTGACTATCGGCCTGATCATAGAGGCTAAGATCATCTGAAAGAGTACTGCCTTCGATCTTTTCATTTTCGACAGTACCTGTTTTATCAGGAGAATACTGTGTTGCCAGAACACCTGCGTCTGGTGTTAGAGCAGTCGCACAAATAAGAGTACTCATTACTCCTGCAATAATTTTCTTATGCATTTTCTTCACTCCTTTAGAAAAATGGATCTTTTCATCGTACATTTTTTATTGTAGTACAAATTTATCGTACATATATTTTTTTTGTATATCAAAATATACAACACACGTAAATTATATCTTTGATGTTTGAAGAATAGCAAGTCAAATCTTGCGGTTTTGCTTTTTTGACTGGATGGCATGAAGGGTTTCCGTTATATTCTTTCTTTAAAATTTGACATTTCTTATAATTTTCTATTGAAATTTGTTTGCCCTTGATGTATAATTTATATATAGTTTTTCGGGAGGGATTATTATGCAGGAATTGCTTGAACGAAAAAAGGGGCTTTATCGTACTATTCTTATAGTTGACGATGAAATGATTGAACGTGAAATGCTCGGCGCTATGCTCAGTGATCAGTACCATATTCTTTATGCAGAAAACGGCGCTCTTGCACTTGATGTTATAAATAAAGAAAAACAGAAGCTGTCTCTTGTTATCCTCGATCTCCACATGCCGGAGCTGGACGGGTACAGTCTTCTTAAAATAATCCGCGGCGACGCTGAACTCAGACGTATCCCTGTAATAATGCTTACATCTGAAAGACATGCGGAAGTTGAAAGTCTGCAGCTTGGAGCGAGCGATTTTATTTCCAAGCCGTATGAGGCTCCCGATGTTGTCAGAGCCAGAGTTATGCATTCAATTGAACTGGCAGAAGACAGCGTAATAATCCACGAAACAGAACGAGACGAACTCACCGGCCTTTTTAATAAGGAATTTTTCTTCCAGTACGGCAAAAGACTTGATCTTCAGAACGAAAAAATGCCAATGGATGCTCTTGTGATCGACATTAACAGGTTCCATATGGTAAATGAACTCTACGGACGTGAATACGGAGATCTTGTTCTGAAGAAAATAGGAAGTACTATACATAAAATAGTTGAACAGAACGGCGGACTTGCATGCCGCAGCAACAGCGATACATTCTGCATTTACATTCCTCACAACGCTGACCTGAAAAAGAAGCTTCCTTACTATGTTGCAATCATAAACCGGAATCTTGAAGGCCGCAGGATAAGTGTCAGAATGGGTATCTATTCCGACGACGGAAGCGGGCTCAGAATTGAACAGAAATTCGACCGTGCATTTCTTGCATGCCGTAAACTCAGAGACAGTTATTCGACATGCTTTAATTTCTACAATGAAGAACTTCACAATAAGGAACTTCATTCGGAACGTCTTATAAACGATATGGACAGGGCACTGGAGGAAAAACAGTTCAAGGTGCTTTATCAGCCTAAATACAGTGTAGTGGGAAACAAGCCGAAACTTACAAGTGCCGAAGCACTTACAAGATGGATCCATCCTGAATTCGGCGTTGTTTACCCTAAGGATTTCATATCTCTTTTTGAGAACAACGGACTTATTCACAAGCTTGATCACTATGTATGGACCGAGGCAGCTTCACAGATAAAAAAATGGAAAGATAAATTCGGTTATTATGTTCCGGTTTCCGTTAACGTTTCGAGAATAGATATTTTCAACCCGAAGCTCGGCAGAATATTAAGTGACATTACAAGCAGCAACGGACTTGACAACGATAAACTGCTTCTTGAGATCACAGAATCGGCTTATACCGACGATCTTCTCCAGATAATAAACACTGTGATCGGGCTTCGCAGTCAGGGATTCAAGATCGAAATGGACGATTTCGGCAGCGGATACTCTTCGCTGAATATGCTTACTTCGCTTCCGATAGATGCCCTTAAGCTTGACATGGAGTTTATAAGAAACATCTGCGAAAGCAAGAAGGACTGTCGTCTTGTCAGCATAATGATCGACATAGCAAGACTTCTGGAAGTACCGGTTATTGCTGAAGGCGTTGAAACAAAAGACCAGATGGAATTACTGAGGGAAGTCGGATGTGACATAATTCAGGGTTATTATTTTTCAAAACCGCTTACACCTGAAGAATTTGAGGAACTTATCACTGAGGAATACATGGAGGGGTAACCATGCTTACTATTGATGATTTAAGAGAATTCGGTGCAGATGTTGATGAAGCACTTGTCAGATGTATGAACAAGGAGGATTTCTATCTTTTACTTGTGGGAAAAGC
>JAGDDO010000217.1 GCA_017848205.1 Oscillospiraceae bacterium
CAGGGCTTCGCAGGTACCCATTCCGTATACAGCGGCAGTATCCCAGTTTAACAGCCCGAGTTCCACTGCTTTGCTGTAACGGTCAAGCTGCGAAAAAGAGTTGAAGATGATATGGTCGCAGTAATCTGCGATCTCATCTATTTCGTTTTCACGGTATCCGGCGCAGAATACATGGTTTGACTTACCCATGCATTCATGACCGAGACGTGCCTCATAAAGGCCGCTGCATGCTGTACCGCTGATGTATTCCGCTATAAGCGGATAAAGGTGATAGCAGGAAAACGCCTTCTGTGCAAGAAGTATCTTGCAGCCCGTGCGTTTTTCCACGCCGTTTAATATTTCAAGATTGTGTATAAGTGCCTTCTCGTCTATGATGTATGACGGAGTAACGACCTTATACGGATCAAATTCAGGCTTCAACATGGCTGTCATCTACAGGAACCGGATCAAAGTTTTCCTTCCAAGGCAGGCCCCATTTATTAAGAGCTTCCATGAACGGATCCGGATCGAATTCCTCGATGTTGTGAACGCCCGGCTTCTTCCACTTGCCTGTCATTACCATCATGGCACCGATCATTGCAGGTACACCTGTTGTGTATGAAATGGCCTGTGAGCCGACTTCCTTGTAGCATTCCTGATGGTCGCAGACATTGTATACATAGTAGTGAACTTCCTTGCCGTCCTTGACACCGTGGCAGATGCATCCGATGTTTGTCTTGCCCTTTGTTCTCGGACCGAGTGAAGCAGGATCAGGAAGAACAGCCTTAAGGAACTGGAGCGGAACGATCTCCTTTCCTTCGTACATGATAGGTTCGATAGATGTCATACCTACGTTTTCAAGACACTTGAGATGTGTAAGATAGCTCTGGCCGAATGTCATGAAGAATCTGATTATCTTGATGCCTGTGATGTTGAGGGCGAGAGATTCAAGTTCTTCGTGGTGGAGAAGGTACATATCCTTTTCTCCGACTTCGTCGAAGTTATATACTCTCTTGATCTCCATAGGCTTTGTTTCTATCCACTTGCCGTTTTCGATGTAGCTGCCGTTTGCAGATACTTCACGGATGTTGATCTCAGGGTTGAAGTTTGTTGCGAACGGATAGCCGTGGTCGCCGCCGTTGCAGTCGAGAATATCTATGTAGTGGATCTCATCGAAGTAGTGCTTGAGGGCATATGCAGAGAAAACACCTGTAACGCCAGGATCGAAGCCGCTTCCGAGAAGTGCTGTGATACCAGCCTTTTCGTATCTTTCTCTGTATTCCCACTGCCACTTGTACTCAAACTTTGCAGTATCAAGAGGTTCGTAGTTTGCAGTGTCAACGTAGTCCACCTTGCATTCAAGACAAGCGTCCATGATAGTAAGATCCTGATAAGGAAGTGCAACGTTGATACAGATGTCAGGCTTGTAGCTCTTCATAAGTGCAACAAGTTCCTCAACATTGTCAGCGTTTACCTGAGCTGTTGTGATCTTTGTCTTTCCGCCGTCAAGTTTTGCCTTGAGTGCATCGCACTTTGACTTTGTTCTGCTTGCTATGCAGATCTCCTCAAATACTTCACTGTTCTGGCAGCACTTGTGTACAACAACGCTTGCTACACCGCCTGCACCAATAATTAAAGCTCTACCCAATTTTTTGTCCTCCTTGAAATTAAATTGATATAAGGAAACACTGATCAAACCGGAAACCCTGCTTCGCCGGATTTCCGGAGGTGGGATTTGCGGGGTTTCACCCCGGACCCCACGCTGATTTATAAATAAATCAGCGTTCCTTTAATTACTTATAGATCATAAGAAGTATCTCGCGAAGAAGCTTGCATGCGAGTGCTGTTGAGGCACCGCTCTGGTCATAGACCGGACAAAGCTCGTTCATGTCGAGACCTACTATGTCGAGTTCTGAAACAAGTTTTACAGCGTTAAGAAGCTGTCTGAATGAAACACCGTCTGCTTCGGGAGTGCCGGTACCCGGAAATACTGACGGATCAAGCACGTCAAGATCGAGAGTGAAATAAACCGGCTTTCCTTTGAGTTTCTTTACAACATCTTCGAGTGTGTCGAAGTTGAAACGGTTTGTGTATACGTGATCTTTTCCCCAGCGGAATTCCTCACGGTCGCCGCTTCGTATACCGAACTGAAATATCTTTCCGTCGCCTACAAGATCGTGGCAGCGGTGAAGCACGCATGCGTGTGAAAGCTTTACTCCGAGGTAGTCATCACGAAGATCGGCATGAGCGTCGAAATGGATGATGTGAAGATCAGGATATTTCTTAAAGACCGAACGTACTGAGCCCAGTGTTACAAGGTGTTCGCCGCCGATCATGAAAGGTATCTTTCCGTCTTCAAGTACCTTGTCGGTAAATTCTTCGATGTCCTTAAGGGCAAGCTCGCTGCTTCCCATGCAGAGTTCAAGGTCACCTGCGTCGAATATCTTTGTGTCGAGAAGATCCTTGTCTGTGTAAGGACTGAATGTCTCAATGCCGAAGCTTTCGTTTCTGATAGCTGAACTTCCGAAACGTGTGCCCGGTCTGTATGAGGTTGTGCTGTCGAACGGAGCACCGAAAAGAACTATTTTACTTTCGTCGTACTCAGCGTCGCAGGCGATGAATGTGCTTACGTTTTTATTCAACTTCTGTATTTCCTCCTGTGATCATTTGTATGTTTCACGAAGTGTGTTTCTTACGTTGTTAGGGATGGCGAAGCATCCTGTGTGAAGAATTGTGTTGTAGTATTTTGTAACGAGACCGAGGCTGTTCCACCAGTCTGCCTTTAAATCAGTGCGAGGATCGAATTTCTTTGATGCAAATCCGAAGAGCCAGTGGCCTGAAGGGTAGGTAGGAATGTGTGCCTGATAAACAAGAGCAGTACTAAAGAATTCCTTGATCCTGCTGTGAGCACGCTTCATGGAGTTTGCGTATGAATCGTAGAATGTGCTTTCGTGCTGGTTTACCAGAATACCGTCATCGTTCAGTGCCCTGAAGCAGTTGCCGTAGAATTCGCTTGTGAAAAGACCTTCGCCTACGCCGAACGGATCAGTTGAATCAACGATAATGAGATCGTATTTCCCGTCGGGAGCGTTGCGGACAAATCGTACTCCGTCCTCGTAGTGGATATGAACGCGCGGATCGTCAAGTGAGCATGAGATCGAAGGCAGATATTTTCTGCAGACGTCAACGACCATTTCGTCTATCTCAACGAGGTCAATGTTTTCGATCGTACTGTAACGGCAGAGTTCACGTACTGTGCCGCCGTCACCGCCGC
>JAGDDO010000218.1 GCA_017848205.1 Oscillospiraceae bacterium
AGTACGACTGTATTAATGGTGCAAAAGGATCGTTTTTATAAGGTGCGGTCCGGGTTGATAATAAAGGATTGATGGAGGTATGCTCATGGTTTCTGATGAAAATATACTTGAAGCTTTCAGAAACTCGGAAGATGAGGGATACCGTAAACTGATGGACGGGTACGGAAACTTCGTCTATACTATAGTTACGGACAAAGTAAGAGAAATGGCTTCTGAGCAGGACAAGGAAGAGTGTGTCGCTGACATTTTTATTGAAACGGTAAAGGAATGCAGAAAGCAGGAATTTAATATAAATTCACTTAAAGCGCTGATAACTGTTATTTCAAAAAGAAGAGCTACAGATCTTTTCAGAAAACTCGGTGCGTTAAAAAGAAATACAGAAGATATTTCGGAATATTCTGATAAACTGGCCGAAACGGTCACGCCGGAGAACATATCCGAGAAGCGGTCAGAAAAAACTGCTTTATGGACTGAGGTCTTAAAACTCGGCAAACCGGATTCTGATATACTTATACTTCAGTATTTTTACTGCCGTACAGCCGGCGATATCGCCAAGCTGCTTAAAATGACGACTGCTGCTGTAAACAAGCGAAGTCAGAGGGCAAGAGAAAAACTTAAGAAAGTTCTTTGTGAAAAGGAGGTGTGCTGATCATGGATAAAAATAAAGATCTGATCGATGAAATACTTGCCGGTAACGGCGAAAATGACCCTGAGGTGCTTGAAATGATCAGCGAAAACTGTAAAGTGCTTTCTGAAGAACAGAAAAACAGAATACTTGGCATTATACGCGAAAAGGAACACGGTGAGGAAATACAGGATGAAGGCGCATCAGCTGATAATGAAGAAAAGGATCTGTCTGTTGTTGAATACAGAAAAAACGGAATAATAAAGATCTTTGCAGGTCTTGCAGCCTGTGTGTGTCTGGCTGCCGGAATAAAAATGCTTGGCGACAGAAATGAACAATTTATCCCTTCAGGAGATGATTCGGTAAAGACTACGACTGTTACGGAGGCAGAAACAACAGACGTAACAACAGGCGAAAATGCTGTTTCCGGTTCGTCAGAAACTGCACCGGTAAAGGAAACTGCAGTGGTTACGGTAACAGGTGTTACAGAAAATACAGTAAGTGTTCCGGAAACAGGCACTGCTCCCGTAAACAGAATGCAGGAGACAGAACGGAAAACAGCGCGGACTGAAAATATAACTGTATCCGAAATTCCGGCAGAAGATAAAAAAACTGCTGAAATACCAGCGGAGAACGCAGTGGCAGTGACATCTTCAGTAACAGAAGCTTACAGAGAGATAAGGACTGAAGAATCTGCCGGATCTGAAGATCCGGGAACAACGTCTTCGGCTGCGGACAATTCATCACAGAATGAAGTGACTGAAAAAACGGAAACAATCGGTGAAACCGGCCAGCCTGTAACAGCTACTCATATTCCCCGTGTTCCGGTGGCACTTACTGTTGATGCAGGCGTGTATGAGGCTAAGGCAGGAGACACGGTAAAATTAAAGATAAGAACAACAGATGTAAAGGAAGCCTATCATGCAGTAGTTGGTTTTCTTGAAATTGATACTGAAAAATTCACTTTACTGAGTGTCACAGCAGGAGACAGTGACGATCCGGATAATGAAAACTCCAGAGTGTACCATAACTCTGCAATATCAGAATATATGTCAGATGAAAAGACCCAAACTGTACGCCCCCTTTACTGCGATACAGAGAACATAAATGAAGGCGTTGTTATTGCAACCTTAGAACTTAAGATCAATAATGCTATAAATGACGGAAACTATGTAATACCGTTCAGCATTTCCGAAGACTGTTCAATGGTCAATCAGATCATCGCTAAAGCTAAAAACAATGGTTTTGATGAGGCCAGAGTCCTGAATGCAGAATACCGTGGTGCACTGATAAAGGTTAAAAATTAATAAAACATGTCCAGTTGTAAACTGCTGTTACGACTGTATAGATGTAAGGTGGTCATTACGGAAACAGTTACTTATAAACAGAGCAGTGCAATGCTCTTCCGGGCCGGAGTTCCGTACTGATCAGGTTTTAATTTCTATATTTGAAAGGATGTTTATTATGAGCAAAACAGGTAAAAAAACACTAACAGCAGTTTTAGCATTTGCGTTAGCTGCCCAGGGCATGATCTGCGGTGTATCACTTAATGATGTATCTGCTGCAGAGTAGCCGGCAGTTTCAAGCCGTCCTGCTGACAGTTCACCGGCATTTACTGTTGATGCGGGTGTTTATGAGGCAAATGCAGGAGACACGGTTAAAGTAAAGATAAAGGCAACTGATATAAAGGAAGCATTCTGCGGAATTGTCGGACGCTTAAATGTTAATACTGATGTTTTCAGTGTGCTGAGTGTGACTCCGGGAGATACTGATGATCCTGATAATGAAAATTCAGCAATATATAAAAACACTACAGTCCTCAGTAATAAGACTGGTGAGAACACAGAAAAAGTCTGCTTCCTTTACAATGATCTCGAAAACATAGAAGAGGATACTGTTTTTGTGACTTTGGAACTTAAGATCAATGATAATGTAAAGGACGGAACTTATGCGATTCCTTTCATCGATCCTAAAGGCGAAACAATGGGGGTCCAGTACAACGGAGAAGACGAAAACGGATTCTGTATAGATGATCTGGATCCTGATTTTCTGGGTGCACTTATAAAAGTCGGTGAAGGTTCAGAAGAAACAGTAATGCCGGATTTTGCCGAAGAATATACTGAAGAAGACAATAACGAGGATGAAAACAACGTAAATCACGCAACAGTACGTGAATATATAAATGAAGAAACA
>JAGDDO010000219.1 GCA_017848205.1 Oscillospiraceae bacterium
GATCACCTCCACGTTTTTGCCCCGTTTGACCGGCGAAGCGTACAGCAGGTGACAGATATACCGATGCCCGGCGCGCTGATGCATCAGGGTCGTGACACCCTGCGCGGGAAGCGTCGTGCGGTACTGCGATATCTCGCCCAGCAGGCGGTCGAGCGCAAAGGTCACGACACGCTTGCAGATCAGAGAACCGATCTCGGCGTACTCGGAAAAGAGCGGCCATGCGATATAAATGCCGTCCTTGCCCTCGGCCATGCCGACGCCGTCAAATTCAAAATCATTGGGCGTGTACTGGTGCGAGGAAAAATGCTCCCAGGTGCGGTTAAAGTAGGAATTCTCGTTCCATGCAAGAACCTTTCC
Source organism: Oscillospiraceae bacterium (assembly GCA_017848205.1). Next base: position 358 of record JAGDDO010000219.1, read on the forward strand.
GCCGCGCTTGGCCTTTACCTTCTCGCTTGCTCGGCGAATGGCGTATGCGGTGTATCCGATGCCGTCGGCGGTAAAATCCGGACGGAAATAGGAAGGGACCAGCTCTTTCTCCCCCTGATACCTCACACCGAAATCAAAGCGAAAATCGGACAGCGCGGGATCAAGTCCCGACTTCCCTGTCGCCAGAATCTTTCCGCCGCGCGCGGTAAACGCGCGCAGCTTTTCATTCAGTCCGTTGTCATTCTTTTTTCCGTATATAAGGTTTTCATAAGCTCTGTCAGTCATATTATGTGATACATACTTGTAAACATTTGCATCTGCTCCGCAGAACTGTCTGACTAACTCTGCTGTTACAGGAACAGTGGCAGTTGAACCGTCTATTCCTGAAAAACTGTTTTCATCAATTACAGGTTCTGATGATATCTGGCGCCAGTTCTCCGGACGTTCGAGCATTACATTAATACTTACATACTGAAGTTTATCCTGCTCTTTTCCAATCATTCCGGCATCAGTATTAATAAACTTTACAGCTGAGAAAACCAAGCATCCAACTGTAAATGTACACAAAGCTGTTATACACCATCCGGTTTTGGTTAATTTTTTCATTTCCTAATATCTCCTTTTAAATATTTCTGCGTTATCTGTTTTTCTGATTATATCATAATTATACCTGATTTTCAATACAGATGCTTTTTCTCCAAAAGGTGATTTTCATCTCGTTCGAGATGAAAATTATCAATTAACCGGTCAGCGTCAGCTGGCCGGTTCACCTTTTCGGTAAACTAAAGGGTATCTGCACCTTTTTAAGCAGATACCCTTACTAAACATTATAGCTTTTTAAACAAATCATCAGATAACATATTCAAAACACTATCTGGTAGACTCTTTTCTGAATCTGAAAATAAAACTTTACCATACTTTTCAGCGGCGGCTTCCTTAACAAAAATGAAATCTACAAATTCTCCGCCTCTACTGTTCTCAATTGCTTTGTCTTTAATCCTCAACGACATAGGCAAAAACCAGTTATGATCTGAATATGAAGTATCATTAACCAGACAAAGTGTAAAATCAAGATTTGTCAAACCTATCTTATATGTTACAGTAACTGTATTCATATCTTTCAGCACACATACCAAACTGTCAGTTAATTCATGTAATCTTGCAAGATAAGTAAGCTTTTTCAAAGCATTGCTATAAGGATGATCCTTGCTGAATCCAAACTGACTTGTTGTGAGTTTGGATTCCTTAGCATACTTATAAAACTGTACCGCAGAAATTTTTGAATCTACACCAGTTAAATGTTTGAATTTATCAGTTTTAAATAGTATTTCAAAATATTCATCACCATAAACATATAGAAATGTCTTACCTGCCAGCTTTTCTGAATAGCTTTTAGCCGATTCTATTATAAGTTTTCTTATAGTGTTTTTCTTTTCTACCTTTGTCGCCATAAATACCTCTTCACAAAAAAAGAGGAGCAAATTCAATCGCTCCTCCTAATAATCAAAAACATAAAAAGAGTTTTCTGCTGGTTGTCAGCCACGGCATCTTTTTACAGATGTCAGTACGGTACGGAAATCATTAAGTCCCCCGTTTGGACTACTGCATTTCTCCCTGCAGCAAGGCGCGATCTCATTGCTGAAATCAAAGGTTGCGGAAAATTAACCTGCTCCGCATGCAGCACAACTTTTTACGGTGCTCTTTCACCGGAAACATCTCTGCTTCTGAAACTATTATACCATAAATCAAAGATTTTTTCAATTGCTTTTTTCCAAAAGGTGATTTTCATCTCGTTCGAGATGAAAATTATCAATTAACCGGTCAGCATCAGCTGGCCGGTTCACCTTTTCTGTATGCTTCATGTCATCTTTCCTGTCTGAACAATTGAAAACAAGTTCAAAAAATGTTATTATAGAATATAAGTTTACAATTACACTATGATAAAAGGAGTTCATTAATGGCCTGGATTGTAATAGGAATATATTTTATCTTATTTGCAATAGCTGTATTAATAATCGTGGCAATCATTCTTTTGGGGTGCTTTACAGGTATAACTAAAATAATCGGATCAGAAATACGCAAATTCATATACAGAAGTGACGCACGAATAGCGATTTTCAGAAAGATCAGCACGATTTTGGGTCTGGTTCTCGGATTAGGCGTCATTCTTTACTGTATATTTATCAAATTAAAAAGTGCTTTTCACTATTATTCATAAGCCAGTATAAAGCAACCATTCTGAATGCTTTCCAATCTCACAATACACCTATTGTTTTCTCCCTGCTATTATGGTATAATTAAAAATATCCATTAAAAAATTAAAAAGCAGGTTTTATAATGTACAAACTTAATATAGTTCTTTTCGAGCCGCAGATACCGCAGAATACCGGAAACATTGCAAGGACATGCGCTGTTACCGGTGCTTCGCTTCATCTTGTTGAACCTCTCGGATTTGAGATAGATGACAAAAAGCTCAAGCGTGCAGGTCTTGACTACTGGGACAAGCTCGACATAACATACTATAAAAACACTGACGATTTCTTTGCAAGGAACAGCGGAAATTTCTTTTTCTTCACCACCAAGGCAAAGCATAATCACAGTGATGTCTCCTACCCTGAGGACAATGTCTACATTATCTTCGGACGCGAAGATGCCGGCATCGATGAAAAGATACTTTATGAAAACATGGATAAATGTGTCCGCATACCAATGAGAGACACGCTTCGAAGCCTTAATCTTTCAAACTCAGTTGCCATCGGTGCATATGAGGTACTGAGGCAGTGGGGATATCCTCACTTAAGTTCCGAAGGAAAACTTACAAAATACTAAGGAAACACTGATTAAATCGGAAATCCGGCTTCGCCGGATTTCCGGAGGTGGGATTTGCGGGGCTTCGCCCCGAACCCCCACGCTGATTTATGAATAAATCAGCGTTTCCCTAATGATAAACCGGAGATTGCTGCTGTAAGGCCAGTGATTTCCCGTAAAGTAATTCAAGGAAAGATGTGATACAAATGAGTAAAATTAAAATAATGACTGACTCTGCTTCAGATATAGACACAAAGCTTGCTGATGAATACGGTGTGTGTGTTCTTCCTTTTACCGTAGTTATAGACGGAAAGGAATATGTTGACGGAATTGATTTCACACCTGATGAATTCTATGAGAAAATGGCTTCATGTACTGATTTTCCGAAGACCTCACAGGTAAGGCCGGACCAGTTCGCTGAAAAATACGAGCAGTTCTATAACGAAGGCATAAAGGATCTTATTTATGTTTCCATTTCATCAACAGGATCATCGACATACAACAACGCACTGAAATCAAGGGATGAATTCTACGAAAACCATCCTGAAGCAAAGGATAAGTTTAAGATCACAGTCATCGACTCACTCAACTATACTTTCACCTACGGCTATCCTGTTATCGAAGCTGCTGCAAAGGCTGCCAGAGGATGTTCAGCTGAAGAGATCATAGCTTTTATTGAAGAATGGATCAGCTGTACTGAAGTTCACTTCGTTTCATACACACTCGACTACGTAAAGCGTTCAGGCCGTGTTTCAGCAGGTGCTGCGTTTATGGGTGAGCTTCTCGGTCTTAAGCCTATTATCTCTATAATTGACGGTGATTCAAAGGTTACTGAAAAGGTTCGCGGTGAAAAGGCTATCATTCCGAAGCTTATCGATATTTCAAAGAACTGTATGATCCCGCAGACACCGTACATCCTGCTTGAAGGATGTCTTCCTGATGAAGCTGCTGCGTTTAAGAAGGAGATCACGAAAGCAGTAGGCTATCCTCCGGAAAGAACTGTGAAGATAGGATCAACTATCGCTTCACATGCCGGCCCGAAGATCATCGGTATAGTGATCAAGGGACAGCGCAGAAGATAAGGTGGAATTTATCAGAAAAAATGCCGTATCTTTCGGCATCATTACTCTCGTCCTGTGCTTGGCATCGTTTTTTCTGATAACAGCCGATTCGGTATTCACTGTACATGACGACATTCTAACATATATGCAGGTCCAGAGGGGAAACCTGTGGCAGACCGCCGTGGATGACGCAAAACATGGCAGGGTCGGCCACATCCCCCTGACATTTCTTCTTTACATCCCCTACTTTTTTAAAAGTCCTCTTACAGTAAGAGTTTTTTCGGCAGGGGCTGTTTTATTTGATATGGCCGGGCTTTATTACCTTGTAAAGAATAATATCACAAAACGCGCCGGCCTTCTTTCATGCATACTTTTCATTTCCTTTGCATGTATCTCAAACCAGCACAATCTGTTTGTTTCATATATCATCGGTCATCAGATACCGTCAGGGATGGTACTGTTCGCTTTGGGTCTGTTCACAAAATATTATCCTGAACGGAAAGATAAAAAAAGGCTGATCGCAGGTGCTGCACTTCTCACAGCTGCTTCGCTTCTCTATGAAGCCTGCACTGCGTACATACTGCTTTTTTTACTTACTGCATTCCTTAAAAATGAAGGAAAGTTTTCAGGGAAAGTTATTAAAGCTATAAAGGATAACCTTATTAACTTTGCTTTTCTGGCAGCATACGTGATTTTATATTATCTCTGGCGCAGATCATACCCTTCTGATTACTCCGGTTCGGTACTAGCCTTCGATAATATTCCTCAGAGTTTTATAACGATGTTCCGCTACTCTTTCGGCATGGTTCCGGGACTTCCGGCTGCCGCGATGCTCATAAAAGGATATGTTCCTGTTTCAGAAATACTGAGCCTTGTAAGACCATGGATCATCATCGCTCCACTTGCGGCTGCCGTTTCTTTCGGAATACTGTTTCCGGAAACAGATATAAAGCAGAAAAAAAGCACTCTTATCATTTACTGCATAGCAGGTATTCTTATACCTAACATTATAATCAGCTTCACTCCGAAATACGCGGAATGGACAGCAAGCGGAAGCTATGCGTATGTGACCTCATTCTACAGCTACTTTTTCCTTATACCGCTTTTCATTCTTGTTCTGAAATGCATAGTAAAAAAGAACAGCAGAGTAACGACAGTTTGTTTAAGCACTCTCGTATTTGCGGTATCACTTATTTCTGCTGTAAACAACACCGCCTGGAACTGCTACTTTAAAGGCGAATACGCAATGTACAGGGCTTTTTCCGACGCTGTTACATCGGACTATTTTGATACCCTTGAAGACGGGACTACAGTATTTATACCTGACTACACAGGAATTCATCATGACATGTCCATAACGGAAAGCTTTGTTTCCATATATACTGACGCTGATCTTACATTTACAAACGATGCTGAAAGCATTGATTTCAGTAGGCCGGTCATAATGATGAAATACGATCCGGAGAAAAAAATTATAAGCTGCGGAAAAATGGATAATGATATGAATTTTAATGCAGACTTTCATACGTGATGAAATTTATAATCGACTGCGTTACGAATACAAAATAAAACGGAACAGAAAATTGTTTTTAACAGTCTTCTGTTCCGTTTTTTTATTTACACCACGCAGATTCTCAGACTTCGTTTGTTTCCTGCATATCGTTCATCACATCCGGAAACCGGATATATCACTCCAGCGGAATATATCCTTCCTTATAATCCATTATGATATACGGATGTTCCTTTGCATAGTTTTCCATAAGTTCATGCCATGACGATGCGGTTTCCTCTTTGAGAATACCGACATCCACCTGATTCATTGCCGGACA
>JAGDDO010000220.1 GCA_017848205.1 Oscillospiraceae bacterium
CGGTATACGCTTACCACTCATACAATTACTATAAAAAGAGCGGAAGTCTTATAATCCACAGACCGTGTCCGGATCTTTCAACTGCTGAAAACATTCTTTACACTTTACGAAGTGACTCAAAATACACTGAGCTCGAAGCGAAGATACTTGACCTTGCCCTGGTTCTTCACGCAGAACACGGCGGCGGAAACAACTCGACTTTCACGACACATGTCGTTTCATCATCCGGAACCGATACGTATTCATCAACTGCAGCTTCACTTGCCTCACTTAAGGGACCTAAGCACGGCGGCGCCAACATCAAGGTGGTACGCATGTTCGACGACCTTATGGAGAAGGTTGAGGACTGGACAGATGAAGATGCGATAAAGGAATATCTTGTTGCGCTTCTTGAAAAGCGCGGCTTTGACAGATCTGGCCTTATCTACGGCATGGGACACGCAGTTTACTCTATCTCCGATCCGCGTGCAAGGGTACTCAAGAAGTTTGTAAAGGAACTTTCAGTGGAAAAGGGCATGGAGAAGGAATACGAGCTCTACACTCTTGTTGAACGTCTCGCTCCTGTCGTTATCGGCGAAAAGAGGAAGATCTACAAGGGCGTAAGTGCGAACATCGACTTCTACAGCGGCCTCATTTACCGTATGCTCGGACTTCCTGCGGAGCTGTACACGCCTATTTTTGCAGTTGCGAGAATATCCGGCTGGTCAGCACACCGTATCGAGGAGCTTATAGGTGCCGGCAAGATAATCCGTCCTGCATACAGACCGGTTGCCGACCGCACTGGATACACAAAAATGTCAGACCGATAATCAAAGGAATGGACTGTTAAAAAAGTCCTGAATACAACATGATCAGCATATCGTACTTACGTAAATACGTAGGTTTAGATATGCTGATCTGCTTTTAAGGAGAGATTCCTAACATCCACGGGGGACGGGGCGAAGCCCCGATTACCCTTCCTCTGCAGATCCGGCGAAGCCGGATCTGCAGTTAAATCATGATTTTTTATTAAATTTCAGAAAAATACTATACATTCAGTGAAATTTATTGTATAATAAAAAATACGTGGGTAATAATTAATAAGAGGTAGATGGTATGAAAGAGTTACTTGGTCTGATTTTTGCTTTTAAATTTAAGGAACTGTTTTTTGATCCGACAGAAAACGGCCTTATAAAGTTTTTCAGATATGCATTTGTCGGCGGTATTGCCTTTGTTGTGGATTTTGTGACCTATACGCTTGTCTGTCAGGCAGGTACTTCGTGGCAGATCACAGCACTTGCTACAACAGCCGGATTTGTTACAGGTATAATAACCAACTTCATACTTTCGAAGAAATTTGTTTTTCAGGAGAAGTCCAATGCAAAGTCAGGCTACGGTGAGTTTATCGGATATGTTCTCATCGGTCTGGTCGGATTCGGACTCAACATGCTTCTTATGTATCTTGCCACCGAGATGCTTTCGATGAACCGTTATGCAGCCAAGATCGTAGTTGCCATAATCGTTCTCGTTTATAACTATCTCGCAAGAAAGATAATTCTTTATACACCAAAAGGAAAGACAGAGGGTTAATAAAATTGAAAAATATTGTTGTTATAGGAGCAGGTCCTGCAGGACTTACTGCTGCGTATGAACTTTTAAGCAAGGCAAAAGACGAATACAGTGTCACTGTTCTCGAAGGATCATCTGAAATAGGCGGTATTTCAAGAACAGTTAAATACAGAGGCAACCGTATGGATATCGGCGGCCACAGATTCTTCTCAAAGGACAAGGAAGTAACTGACTGGTGGGAAAACATGATGCCTACACAGGGTAAGCCATCCTTTGATGACATCAAGCTCGGCAGAGTAAAGAAACTCAAAGCCGGCGGTCCTGACCCTGAGGAAACAGACAGGGTAATGCTCGTAAGAAACCGTGTTTCAAGAATTTACTACAAGAAGAAGTTCTTCGATTATCCTATTTCAATGAAGATGCAGACAATAAAGAACATGGGCTTTGCGTCAACTGTTTCAGCAGGATGCAGCTATCTCGGTTCATGCATTTCCAAGAAGCCTGAGGATTCACTTGAAAACTTCTACATCAACCGTTTCGGAAAGGTGCTCTACTCCATGTTCTTCGAGGGCTACACTGAAAAGCTCTGGGGCAGACATCCGCGTGACATCTCGGCGGACTGGGGCGCACAGCGTGTAAAGGGCCTTTCCATCAGAGCCGTTTTAAAGGACATGTTCTCAAAGATCGGCGGCGGAAAC
>JAGDDO010000020.1 GCA_017848205.1 Oscillospiraceae bacterium
CTGACGGCAACAGCTATGACTGCGACTATAAACTGAAAGAACCGAGCCTTAACAAGGCGAAGGTGTACTTTTACAAAGAGATCACCAAAACAGTGGATGTAACGGTAAAGGCTCCGGGCATCACTGCTGCTGAGGGTCACAAGCTAAAAAGTCTTACCTGTGAATCGGTTTCCGTAACAGGACCGGAACCCTACGTAAATATGATAAGCTCCTGCGAGCTGAATATCACGCAGAACGTAGCCTATGACACAAGAAGGTCATTCCAGGTCACTGCTTCTCTCGGAAACATTACTTTCCTTAACGAAAACGGAGAAGACATCAACAAGATAATCAGACCTTACATGTCAAAGAATCAGTTCACTATCAACAAAAGTGAGCTTAACGTCATGGTAAATATCTCGAGCATCAAAAATCTCGATATCCAGTACAGTCACATTATCACTGATGTTCCGGACTACTTTAACAGACAGTTCATTCTTGACAGACTTTCACTGAGCACGCCTTCGATAACCGTTTCATCGGACGACCCGTCTATTGACGACATCGATTCACTTCCGGTATCAAGCGACGAATCCGTTTCGCTCAGTTCGATAGGCAAGGATTTCTCAGCATCATTCGATCTTACGAAAGCGCTTGAAAGCTATCCGAAACTGAACAATGACTCAAATGTTGTTTCCACTTATCTGAAATTCGACAGTACCGGACTTGCTGAAAAGACTTTCGACAGTATTGATGATTCACGCTTTACGATCAAAAATCCTTACAAGTCAAAATATGTAGCGCAGCACATCACCCAGCGTCTTGACAATGTCACGATAATCGGACCTGAGGAAGACATTGAAAAAATTACTGCGGACAATCTTACCGTAGAAATAGACCTTTCAAAGAGTACAGTCTCAGGCAACGGCAAACTCAACACAGGAATAAACACCTACAAGGCACTGGTGCTTCTGCCGTCAAAATACAAAAACGTATGGGCTTACGGTGAATACACAGTCGATGTCGAGATCTTCGAAAACGAAAATCAGCAGACTGAAGTGACGACAGCATCTTCTGATTAATGATCATAAATCCCTGCCGGTCATTTGATACGTTTGCTCACTGCATGCCGGCTAACTTTAAACGAAAAATAAATTATTCTTTTACTATTAAAAAATAAAGCATGTTTTATAAGGTTTCCCATATTCGCAATATATGGGGAACCTTTTTTCATTGCATTTTCTGATTTTTTATGAACAAAGTATTAATTTTTCAAAGTTTATAAAAAAAGTATTCACAAGCATGTCTTTTTTGTGTATAATAGTATCGTATGGAATTGATTGAAATAAGTTGCATTTATTTTAATTAAAATTTGAAAGGATGATTTTTTCCAATGGTTCAGAAAAATTTAACAGGCAAGGCAATAGCAGCTGTAGCTGCTCTTACACTCACTGTTTCAGGCCTCGGACAGTCAGCAGCTGTTTTCGGCGGAGACACAGTTAAGGCTGCAGGCAGCGACAACTACGCTAAACTCTTACAGGAGTCACTCTTCTTCTACGACACAAACATGTGCGGCAAGCAGGTAGAGTCAAGAAGCCTTATCTCATGGAGAGGAAACTGTCATACTGATGACGAAGTAGACGGTGGTTTCCACGATGCAGGTGACCACGCAATGTTCGGACTTCCACAGGGCTTCACAGCATCAGTACTCGGATGGAGCTACTACGAATTCAAGGACGCTTATGACAGCCTCGGACAGACAGCTCACATCAAGACTATCTTAAACCACTTCTGTGAATTCTTCAAGGCTTCAACAAAGTTAAGCGGCGGAAACGTTTCAAACTTCCTTTACCAGAAGGGTGACGGTAACGACGACCACAGCTACTGGGGCGCTCCTGAAAAGCAGGGCGGCGGAAGAAAGATGTTCTGGACATCAAACAGCGCCAGTGATATAGCTGCTGACTACGCTGCAGCTCTTGCAATCAACTACCTCAACTTCGGCAACAAGGAAGACCTTACATATGCTGAAGCTCTTTACAAGTTCTCAACAGCACACAACAAGTGTGAATCAAACGGTACAACAGGCTTCTACTTTGCTAACGGATGCTCACCAACTGATGAACAGGCAAATGCAGCAGGCTGGCTCTACCTTGCAACAAAGAACGAATCATACAAGAGCGACTGTGCATCAAAGCAGACACAGTACCTCGGCTGGTGCGACGGCTGGGACAACAGAGGTCTCGGTGCTGCCTGCGTATACGCTGAGATCACAGGCGACTGGGCAAAGGTAAACGGCTATCTCGGCGGTCAGTGCAGCGGCAACGGCTACCTCTGTATGGACGACTGGGGAAGTGCAAGACTTAACTGCTCAATGCAGTTCACAGCTCTCGTAGCTTCAAAGCATTCAAATGCTGACTATACAAACTGGTGCAAGGGACAGATGAACTACATCCTCGGCGATAACCCGTTCAACACGTGTCTCGTAACAGGCTTTGCTTCAAACTCAGCAAAGAACGCTCACCACAGAGCAGCTTCAGGTTACCAGGGCTACGATGACGGTATGGGCGAAGGTACAACAACTTACCATCCGTCAAACGGCAAGACACTTATCGGTGCTCTCGTAGGCGGTCCTGACAAGGGCGGCATGTACCACGATGTAATGAATGACTACAAAACAAACGAAGTTGCTATCGACTACAACGCTGGTCTCGTAGGTTCAGCTGCAGGTCTTTACGCAAAATTCAAGACAGGTACTGTTGAATCAAGCATTCCTGGCACAAAGAGCAACGGCACAGGTACCGCAGTAGTAACACAGCCTTCACCTACACAGCAGGCTCCTGCTTCTCCTTCTCCTACACCACAGCAGCCACAGCCTACACAGCAGCCTACAACTCAGCCAACTCAGCAGCCTACACAGCAGCCAACTCAGCAGCCTACATCTTCTGACGGCGGCTACACATTAAAGTCAGGCAAGAAGATCACATACAGCGCACTCGGTGAAGACGACAGAATGATCGGTTTCGCTTACAAGGATTTCGGTATCTCTGCTAAGGAAAAGATCACAAAGGTTGACGTAAACATTTCAGCAAGCAAGAACATCGGTAAATACGTTGGTCAGTTCGGTACTTCAACAACAGATGATGCTGCTGGCTACTGGGCAATGGGTGACGAGATCACACAGACAATCAGCGGCAACAGCGGAACTATCTCATGGAAGGTTCCTTCAGATATTTCTTCTATCATCCAGACAGAATACGGCGGAGAGATCAAGTTCGGCGTATGGTGGATCGACTGTGATGACTTCACAATTGATTCTGTAACATTATACACAGACGGCAAGGCAGCTTCAACTACTACAACTCCTAAGGCTTCACCGTCACCATCACCTTCTCCATCTCCATCACCTTCACCAAGCCCGTCACCAAGTCCTTCACCATCACCATCTCCATCACCTTCTCCAAAGAATGATGATGTTAAGGGTGACGTAAATGCTGACGGTTCAGTTACAACAAACGACTATGTAACACTCATGGGCGCTCTTATCGGCAAGTCAGATCTTTCTGCTTCAGGAAAGAAAAATGCAGATATGAACAACGACGGCAAGATCTCTATCATTGACCTTATTCTTCTCAGAAACAAGTTCAACTGATAAATTCACTGTATTATATCGGTAAACACTGATTAAACCGGAAATCCGGAGGTGGGATCTGCGGGGCTTCGCCCCGGAACCCCACTCTGATTTATAAATACAACAGTGTTTCTGAAAATACCTGATACAACAAAAGCCATAGTATTTCGTATGAGATACTATGGCTTTTATATTTACCGTATAAACTATGGAATCCTTGTTCTGCAGCTGTTATGGCATTACAGCGGAGTCTTGTTTTTCTGTATCATGTAGACTAACTTCGACTTCATTTCTGCCGGAAGAAGAGAAGAAGCTGCTACGCTGAACCTCATTTTTGCTTCCGGTATTATAAGAAACTTTCCTTCAAGAGTTTTGTCTATAGCGTACTTTGCCACCGCTTCCGAAGATGCAGGGTTAAAGCTGTTTGACACTCCTATTCTCTTGTTGAATTCAGTCTGGACCGGCCCCGGACAGAGAACGCTTATCTGAACGCCGTTCCTTGCCTCCTTAGCCTCACGGTAAAGTGACTGTGACAGATTCAGAACATATGCTTTAGATGCGTAGTAAGCCGCCATGAGCGGACCCGGATAAAACGCTGCTGATGAAGCTACATTAAGGATAGTTCCGCCGCTCTGGCAGGCGAACCGGCGGTAGAAAAACTTTGTAAGTATGTGAAGTGCAGTAACGTTGAGGTTTATAAGCCCGAGTTCCTTTTCAAGAGAGGTCTTGTCAAAAGGACCTACATCTCCTATTCCTGCGTTGTTTATCAGAAGGTCTATCTTTACGCTGCGGCAGACATAGTATATCCTTTTGGCGTTCTCAGGATCAGAAAGATCTGCTGCAATTATCTTCACCTTAACAGGAAGAAGTTTTTTGAGTTTTAAAAGTTTGTTTCTGCTGCGTGCCACAAGAATAAGATCATAGCCAAGTGTACTGAGGTAAATGGCCATGTCACGTCCGATTCCCGTACTGGCGCCGGTAATCAGTGCTGTCATATCATCGCTCTCCCTTTTGCATTTATAATCAGAAATCCGAGGAAACACTTAACCGCAGATCCGGTTCCGCCGGATCTGCAAAGAGAAGGGAAAACAGGGCTCCGCCCCGTACCCCATCGCTGATTTATGAATAAATCAGCGATTTCCTGATGTTAACTATAATTATATCAGAAAATCAGTCCGGAAACAATATTAAACACTAATTTTTTTAAGCAAACAATTATCATACAGAATTTTCAAATCGGCAGATGATCAGTTATTCATATCTGTCTCCTTTTCCTTAATTTTTTATTAAATGCTGGTTTCAAATATTTTTGAATAAAATGCACAAAATGCACTTTACAAATCTCTTGTATTATGGTATAATATATATAGAAAATAACACAGGGAGGGATCGTTAAAAGAATGAATCCTGAAACCAAATTAACATACATCGTAACACCGAACGATTTTCTCAATGCCGGTGCTGTTTCAGAAGACATAAAAACCAAACTCTCTGAAATGAATGTCAGCAACGAGATCATAAGGAAAGCTACACTTGCCATTTATGAAACGGAGCTCAACATGATAATCCATGCAAACGGCGGGCTTATCGAAGCTGAGATCACTCCTGAAGTGCTTAAAGTGGAAGCTGCCGACAACGGTCCGGGTATTGCAGATCCGGAAATGGCCATGAACGAAGGCTACACCACTGTTTCTCCTGACTCAGAGATACGCGCACAGGGTCACGGAACCGGTCAGGGCTTTTCGAAAATAAGAAAATGTACCGACAACTTCGAAATTGAAACGGAGCTCGGATGCGGTACAACAGTACGTTTTGAAATTTTGCTCAGTTAAAATATATTCTCAAAAAAATTCAAAAAAAGAATCAGGCACATGTATTTCATGTGACCTGATTTTTTTCGTTATTAATGTATCTGAACAATCGTGCGGCAATATACGTGTATTCAGCTTCTCCGGTAAGATCGCGCGGAATTACTGTTTCTGCATACGGATAACAGCATCCTTCGGGAATACCTTGTCGCACGGTATCGAGAACTTCATCATTGCATGGTTGGCGCTCTCAACCGGCTCGTCCTTTTCATTGTAGATAATATCAGCTTTAATTATCTGCGGTTCCTTTCCCGGTGAGAACACTTCAAGCGTATCCCCCGCAAGGAACTTGTTGCGCTGTGTAGCGTAGAGCCTTCCGTCACGGCATTCATCCACGACAGCCACAACGTCATACTCTCTTATGTATCCGCCTGTTTCATAGTACTGGCTGTCCTTCGGATGTCCGAAGAAGAATCCCGTACAGTACTTTCTGTGGCTTACCTTGAACACTTCGTCGTATACCCACTGAGGAACAGGCTCACCCTTCAGGCAGCAGTCCACAGCCATTCTGTAAGCGTTTGTGACAACTGATACGTAATAGGCTGACTTTGCCCTTCCCTCGATCTTGAGGCTGTAGATACCCGCTTCACGGAGCTTGTCTATGTGTTCTATCATCGACATGTCCTTGGCATTGAGAATGTATGTTCCCTGCTCGTCCTCAAAAACCGGATAGAACTCATTCGGCCTTTTTTCCTCCTGAAGATGATATCCCCAGCGGCACGGCTGAGCGCATTCTCCCCTGTTGGCATCACGGTTTACAAGATAGCTCGAAAGCAGGCAGCGGCCTGAGAAGGAAACGCACATAGCACCGTGAACGAAGCATTCTATTTCAAGATCCTTAGGTGTCTTTGCGCGTATTTCAGCTATTTCATCAAGTGACAGCTCACGTGCAAGGACAACTCGTTTGCATCCCATGTTATAAAGCTCATTTGCAGTCACGTAGTTTACGATACCGGTCTGTGTGGAAGCGTGTATCACCATGTCCGGCGCATATTTTTTTATAAGCGAGATCAGTCCGAGATCGGCAGCGATAAGTGCATCTACCCCGGCTTCAACAGCTTCACGTACAAACTGTTCAAAAAGCGGTATTTCATTATTTCTCGGCAGAGTGTTGCAGGTAAGAAACACCTTTACGCCCTTGTCGTGTGAAAGCTTTACCGCTTCCTTAAGTCCTTCAAAATCGAAATTGCCGGATGAAGCTCTCATGCCGAACTGTTTTCTTCCGAGATATACGGCATCGGCGCCGTAGTTAAGCGCTGCCAAAAGTCTTTCGCGGTCCCCTGCCGGTGCAAGTACCTCTAATTCCAAATTTAAAACCTCCGTTGTTCAAAAAAACACTGATTTAACCGGAAATATGTCTTCGCCTTATTTCCGGATCGGGAGAATGCGGGATCACGCCCCGTTCCCCCACGCTGAATTATGAACAGATCAGCGTATCAATAAATCTTTCTTAATTTCCAAAAACACCGGACATGAATCATATCCGGTGCTTTTACTTATTATCTGTATCGATCAGTCATCATAGTCAATGTCGTTGATATCGATTCCTGCCTTGATGAGGTTAGCTTCGTGCTCTTCATTTGTTCTTGCGTAATATGGTTCCTTGGTTTCAATGTTAGCACAGAAGTAATAGTAGTCTGTCTTGTTCGGCCAGAGTACTGCCTTTATTGCATCAAGACCAGGACTGCATATCGGTCCCGGCGGGAGTCCGTTTGTCTGGTATGTATCATATGCTTTCAGCATTTTTGATGTAACCGAATAGTCATCAAGACTCTTGAGATAACGGCTGTATTCCGTTGTCGGGTTTGACTCAAGAGCAGGGAAACGCTCATAGTCATTAAGACGGTTCATGAATACTGAGGCAACGTCCTTCATATCTTCGGTGTTGGCAGCTTCAAGCTGTACAATAGAAGCAAGTGTAATTACCTTGTCCATTGACATTCCGACTTCTGCTGCTCTTGCCTTCAGCTCATCATCATACTTCGCCTCAAAGTTTTCGTAGATGGTTCTGAGAATGATCTCGTAATCCTGTTCTTCAAGTGACTTTACATCACCGTCAGGCGCCTTGTAGAATTCGTAGGTATCAGGGAAAAGATATCCTTCCATTCTGTCAAAACGAAGATCGTTTGCAGTAGGCTGCGGGATATTCGAGATAAATTCGTAGTCGTCAAGACCAGCGTTGAAGTAGTAGATGAACTTGTCTGCAGCACATACGCCTTCATCTTCAAACATCTTGGCAACTGCTCTTAAACGCATGCCTTCTCTGATGGTTATTGTTACAGTTTCCTTTTCGATGTAGTATGTACTCTGAAGCTCTTCAAGGATATCCTGATAACCCATGTTAGGACGCAGGTTGTGGTTGCCTGAAACGTATTCAATAGGTCCTTCATTACGTTTTTCCTGAAGTTCAGCAAGGATCCTGAACATCCTGTCAACTTTGATGATAGGTTCTTTTCTGTTGTTTTCCTGATCAACAGTCATTATTCTTATAACATCATCGGTAGTTGCGTTTTCAGGGATGTTTACTATATAGGTCGCAGCACTCTTGTCTATGCCGAGGAACTCTCTGGCAAGAAAGATAATACCCACAGATGAGAGCACTGAAATGCTGAGAATAGCGAAAATGAATACAAGAGCTACTGCAATTCGGTTTCCTTTTTTAGGTCTGATATAGCGGATCACCTTTGCAGGCTTTTTCTTTTTCGGCGGCGGTGCAGGTGCAAAAAGAGCCTTCATAAATCCTGAAACAGTACCTTTAGACTTTTTTCCGGACGAAGCAGGTCTTTTATTTATTTCCTGACCGTTTTCATCTTTCTGGTTATCCATTAATATTTATTATTCCTTTCTCTGTTATTATATAGTCAACGCTTATATCATGCGGTTCGGACGGAACCTCATCAAAGATAAGCGGGCTGTAGCAAATTCCTGCCGTAACAACGTCCTTTTCACGGCTTAAAAACCTGTCGTAATATCCTCCGCCGTAACCTGTACGGTTTCCATTAAGATCAAAGGCAGTTCCCGGAACGATACAGAGAGCACCGGTAAATTCACGTACCAGTGTGCTTTCGTCGTATTCCGGTTCCGGAATACCCATGAAAGACGGCTTCAGATCATCAAAACTTTTTATAGTGAAAAAGTCCATCTGTCCCTGCTTTCTGCAGCGCGGAACCGCGGTGGTGATGCCTTCCGCCAGAAGATATTCAATAAGTTTTAAAGTATCTGCTTCATCTCTGTATGAAACATAGGTAAGGACAGTTTCTGCTTTTTCTGTAAGGCCCGTGGCTACGAGATTTTCAAAGATCTTCAAATCCGCTTCCTTTTTTTCTTCCGCGGAAGAAAAAAGTCCGGAACGTTTTTTCAGTGCCTGTTTTCTGAAAAGCAGTTTATCAGTTATCATCCGTTTGTGTAAAGAAGTGATGAAGCAAGAGCTTCACTGATCTCTCTTGACTTAAGTACCTCGACTATCTTGAGTGAGAAATCGATAGCTGTTCCCGGGCCTCTTGATGTGAGGAAGTTACCTGAAAGACATACTGTACCGTAGGCGATTTCAGCGCCTTCGAGCTGGCTTTCAAAGCCGGCGTAGCAGAGTGCCTTGTGTCCCTTGAGGAGTCCTCTGTGTCCGAGAATTGACGGAGCTGCACAGATGGCAGCCACATATTTATTGTTTGTCACACAGAAGTCTATCGCCTTCTGAACTGTGTCAGAAGCTTCAAGATTCTTTGTTCCCGGCATACCGCCAGGAAGTACGATCATTTCAGTTTCAGCATCCGGAGCAAAATCAGTATCCTTTATGTCAGCCTGAACGAGAATACCGTGAGATCCGCGGATAGCTTCCCTTCCGATGCCGACTGTTTTGATATCGATACCGCTTCTTCTGCAAAGATCAACTACTGTAAGGGCTTCGATCTCTTCAAAGCCGTCTGCCAGAAAAACGTAAACCATGTTAAACCTTCTTTCTAAGCTTTGTTATCTGAATGCATTGTGTCATAAAATTCTTTTATTTCTGCGTATTTTCCGCAGGTCATCTTTCCTTCAGGACATTTGCCTTCGGAATAGCATGAAGGACCGGCTTTTTTAAACACATTAGGTGCGGCTTCACGACAGAGTTTAAGCATTTCGTCTGCCACTGCCTTTATTTCCCACTGTGCTCTGCTGCAGCAGCGATGTCTGAAGAAATTCAAAAGGCTTCTGACGTTCATTGTAACCACTATCTTGGTCTCGCACGCATTAGGAAGTACAAAACGTGCATCTTCATTAGCCTTTTTTCGCGCTCTGGATGCCGCTTCTTTTTCGTCAAATCCCTGTTCCATAAAAGTTTTTTTATGTTTTTCGGTAAGGATTTCAGCGATTCTGTTATAACTCTCTGTAAGCGCTTCCATTTGCCTGTCAAACTCAGCTTTGGCTTCAGGTACGTCTGCGATCTCCGGCGGTGTAATGAATTCAAATCCGTCTTCATTTACATAGCGCTGGCTTTTCTGTGAATATGACGCAATTCTGTGTCTTACAAGCTGATGTGAACATGCCCTTGAAATACCCTCAATACCGAAAGTAAAGCTGACATGCTCCAGAACGCTTTCGTGTCCGATGCTTATGAGCATTGATACAAAGTTCTCCACCTTTTCATCGGTAAGGCCGTCCTTCAGCGACATGATATCGCTTGGGGAATAGCAGAGCTTTGCAGCAGTAGCAATAATTCTTTCCGGATCAGGAGTATGGGCTATAAGAGTTACTTTCAAACCTATACATCTCCCAAAACAATATTCCTTATAATTTTATCATTTTATACTATAAAAGTCAATAGAGTTTACGGCGAGTTGCGGTCTGCGGACGAAAAAAGGCTGCGGATCTTCGCCGCAGCCCACTCTATTTGACTATTTTTTTCGAACCGGCAACCAGAACGTCGCCTTTCTGGATCTTTATGCTTTCCGAAGCCACAACGGTAAGTTCACCGCGAAGAATTACGTAAATGTGCAGGTCGAAGTCTGCGCTTGCCTGCCCCACTGTAATGCCGCTGAGTCCGTTTTCCTCATCAGCTATTATCTCACCTATCTCCTTGATATCCGTAAAACTGATATCGGAGTACTGCTTCTTGGTGTACTGTTCAACGAATCCGGCGCTTATGATACCGGTCGGAACTGCCACTGCTCCTACGCCGAGAAATGCAATGAATATGGCCATTATCTTTCCGACGGTCGTGATCGGATAAATATCTCCGTAACCAACGGTAAGAAGTGTTGAAACGCTCCACCATATGCCGGAAAATCCGTTTCTGAAAACATCCGGCTGTGCTTCATGCTCTGCATTGTACATTCCGAGGGAAGACGCGAGCATGAGGATGAGAATTATGAATATCGAAGACAGTATCTGATTTTTCTTTTCAAGTATTACCGTGGTGATGACATTGAAGGAATCGTACTGTGAATTGATCCTGAAGAGTCTGAAAATTCTTACCACCCTCAGCATTCGGAATACGATGAATCCCGAAAGGAAGAAAAACGGAAGGATGGTCATAAGGTCAATGACTCCGTCAAAAGACGTGAGAAATTTTAGCCTCGCCTTTCCCGGCGGATACTCCGGATAAAGCAGATCTGCCGTCCAGAGTCTCAGCATATATTCGACAATGAAAACCATGACCGTGAATGCTTCCAGAACTGAAAGTACACCTTTGAAAGGTTCAAGCTCGGAATATGTATAAAGGAAAGCGATTGTGATGTTCGCAAAAATACATGTGACAATGAAAAAATCAAACAGTCTGCTCGGCAGATCCTCCTTGCTGCCAATCTGAATTATACGGAAAATGTGTTTCTTCATCTTTCCTCCTGCGAATTGTGAAAAGCGTTAAAACAACGTTTATCGCCATAATTATCAGTGAATATACCACCAGCATAAGATCGCCTTCAAGCAGATAAAGCGGAACAATGATCAGCGAACCGACAAGTGTGGAAACTACAGCCGTAAGTGCTGTTCTGTTTACTATCTTTCGTTCCGGATCCTGCGGTTTCTCATCGATTTCTGAAGTGATATCCTTTATAAATTCGTCTGACTTTGCATGATTCTTATTGATAACAAGGATAATGCAGTTAAGCCATACTGAGCCGATAATAACACTTATCAGGAAATTAACAGAGCCGAACATACTGTCACGTCCGGTATGATATACGAAAAGATCTGCTGCATAGTACAAAGGTATTCCTGCCTTGACGAGGACATCTCTGGTCTTGTCAGGATCTTCAGACATCATTTTTCTGTTCCATCCGATAACATTCATATTGTTATTTTCAATGGCAATACCATTTTCGGCAAAAGCTTTCCTTGCTTTCAGGTAACTGTGCTCATCTCTGGCATCCAGAATAATCTCCAGCATAACCTGATCAGTCATTATCTCTTCATCTTTCTGATTTTCTGAATCACCAGTAACATCTTCATAAGTCATCCTGCCAAGTTCCTCACCACCGGCAAGAATATATGAAGAGCCAAATGCTCCTGTTTCCATAAGAGTTTTCTGAGTATGTCTTACGCCATTTATATCAGCATATGTAGTAACTGAAAAATCATGTTCAAGTTCAAAACAAAGTCCGCGTGCCATACCAACGATATACTGTCCGCCAACGAGTGTAATGATGGCCACTGCTGTCACCAGAGTGACCGGTCTCGAAATCATATGCTTACGTTTCTTAAGAGGCACTATACCGGAAGAACTCTTCTGTCTGTAAAACGCTCTTAAAGAGCAGCCGAAAATGCAGATGATACCTGACAGCATCGTAAAAATAAAAGGTGCATAGCCGATAACCGGCGGGGCAAATGAAATTCCCGATTCATAGATCACGTTAAATTCATGTTTGCATAAAACAAGAGAAGGCATTACGCCGGCAAACATTACAATGCAGAAGTAAAACAGAAACTCACCTGCAGGAACAAAAACAGCATCCCTGTCGTGTTTTTCCGTTATCTTCAGTGCTTTGATGAAAGCTGATCTTTTTTTACTGTAAACTTCAAATGCGCTGAAGGTAACATAATAAGTCCAGATCATGAATACCACCGGAAACAGCATTATAGCCCATCCGAAAAGATTATCCGGAAAACTGTCATTCAGCATGTCACTGAATGTTCTTCCATATCCGCTTTTATCGACCCATGTAAACATACCGTCACTGGCATACTGCAGACTGAATAATACGACTGACATGCTGAAAAATGCTGACAGTACCGTTACGACCAGTCTTGCAACTTCTTTCATATCGAAAAAAATATACCTGAACGCAAACTCAGGACTCTGGTTTTCTTTGTATCTTTTCATTGCCCATTACTCCCTTCCCACCTAATGCACGGAAACACCGGTGTATTTACCGGAGGCTCCGTTTTTTTTGTCGTCTTTGCTTTGTTTACAGTGAGCATGAAAATCTTCCGCTGTTCACTGTATTTGTTCACTATAATTATAACATTTCGGAGGGATTATTACAACAATAATCACAAGAATCCACAGAGAAAACTGTGTAAAATTTATATACCCTAAAACCGTCAAAAAAGCATTTTTATGACCTACTTAAACGTTTTAGTACAAACATTGCGCAGAAGCCGGTAAACAGGCCTGCGATGATGCCTGATACTATGAGAAAAGGATAGTAGAAAAACACCGCGGAAGAACGCATGATAAGGCATGCGGCAAGTATCTGACCGGTGTTGTGGAATACCGCTCCTGCGGCACTGGCAAGATAAAGATTCTTTTCCGGTATTATCTTACGCATAATTATCATTCCGGCAAGGCAGCAGACCGCTCCCGCCGTGCTGTACATAAGCGTGGAAAGATTACCGGCAAACACAGATCCGAGAATGAGTCTGACTGCAAGTATCATGGCCGCCTCGGATGGCTTGAAGCGGTACACTGCATATACCGTGATTATATTTGCAAGACCCAGTTTCATTCCCGGTATGGGAGCGAGGGTCGGTATTCGTGATTCTACTATAAAAATAATAAGCGCCACTGCCGCAAGCATGGACATCTCTGCAAGTTTTTTTGTTTTCAATACGGTTTCTCCTTGTTTTCACGCCGCACATCCGGCTTCGCCGGATGCTGGAAGAGGATGAATCTGCGGGGCTTTGCCCCGGTCCCTTTACAGATCAGTAAACTGATCTGCGTTAATAAGTTAGCAAAAGCTTACCTGTTTGTTTTAAAAAACGTCTGCTTACGCAGACGCTTTTTATCGTGAATGCAATTTACGTTCACGTATTATTTAAGAAATCCGTCAATGATCTTTCTTTCAGCTTCTTCCTCAGTAAGTCCGAGAGTACAGAGCTTTGTGATCTGCTCACCTGCTATCTTGCCGATGGCAGCTTCGTGGATAAGCGAAGC
>JAGDDO010000221.1 GCA_017848205.1 Oscillospiraceae bacterium
ATTCTTCTGTATCGCCGTTTCTGAGTGCCTGCGCCTCAAGGGCGGCTCTTTCATTTTCATCAAAGAAGTGCATTGCACGGAGAAGTTCACGGTCGGTGCAGACTTTTTTTAAAGCGGGAAGTTTTTCATAGAATTCTTCTTCGTTTATCTCACGTAGAACTTCACATCCAAGCTCATTGGCTACGTGCTTCATTTCATTTGATATAGCGGAATAGTCAGCGGAAAGATCTGCGTGGGAGCTTCCTGTATTCGTAATGCAGATGGTATAGCCTGCGCGTGAAAAATCAAATTCAACTTTTTCGGTTATTGGATCATTGACATCCTCAAGGTCTATGAATGAAAAGCCTCCCATCGCACTTACAAGCTGGTCCATCAGACCACTTGCCTTGCCGAAATATACGTTTTCGGCGTATTGCCCTATCTGAGCCAGTTCGGTAACATCTGTTCCGCAGCCGTTACAATGACTGTTTATAATAGTGCCGATAAGGATCTCAAACGCCGCAGATGACGAAAGACCGCTTCCGACGGGAATAGCAGAATCAGCATAAATATTCATACCATCTGTTTTTACACCATTTCCTGCAAATCCAGCCATAACGCCACGAATAAGCGATTCTGTAGTACCTTTTTCGCTTTCGTTTACAGATAGTTCGTCTGTTTTTACTGTACATTCCGGTGCTTCGGCTGATGAAAAGCGGATGATACCATCTTCGTTAAAGGAGACGATGGCGATTATGTCGAGATTTACAGCGGCAGCAATTACACATCCGTTCTGGTGATCGGTATGGTTTCCGCCTATTTCAGTGCGTCCCGAAGCAGAAAATACCTGTATGTCGTCACAATCCGGATATAGTTTGGAGAAGTTTTCGGCTGCACTGAGGTATCGTATGTGCTGAGAGAGAATAGTATTGGTATCTGTTCCGTAAAGCCTTCCGAATGTATTATCAAGCTCTCCTGAGTTAATTTTTGAGATAAGTTCGTAAATAGTCATGTTCTGCTCCTTTCAGCCAGATATTCATTTATAACAGGACGTGATGAGGTCATGCTCTGGGGGATGCCGTGACCTGTGGCAAGCCATTCCGGAGACAACTTAAGTATGCGTTTCAGCGAACGCTCCATCAGCTTTATTGATACTGCATGAGGTGTGATATCAGGTTTACCCCATATTGCTGTAAAGGCGTCTCCGCAGTAAAGCACATTATCAGAAAGGATGCCCATTGAACCGAGAGTATGCCCGGCAAGAGGTATCACATCCGCATTATAGCCAAGTTCACGCAGTATACTTCGGTTATCCGATGTTACGAGTATATCGGGACGATATGGCTTTGTACTGAAGATCTTCATACGTCCGCAGATATTCTGCTGTATATTCCTCAGCCTGTATTTATCGGAGGTAGCTTTTACAGGCTGTCTGCCGTAATGACCGATGAGAGGAAGGTCATGCTGACCGAGGATTATCTCTGCATTCAGCTCTTTTCTGATTTTGGCGGCATTGTAATCGTGGTCAACGTGGGCGTGAGTAAGGAAGATGTGGCGTATATTATAATTACTGAGCCAGTCAAGCAGATGGGGATATGTATGGAAAAATCCGGTATCTATAAGCATATCGCCGTTTCTGCCTTTTATGACATAGCATGTAACAGGCGAACCGCCTGTATACATACAGATGTAATTGATATTGCTTTTGGGTTTTTCAGTGCTTGTTATGATTTTCATAGAAACTCCTTTTGCTGTTTGATACAATTATACACTAATGTTTTCAGTCAGTCTACCTAATAATAAGAACAAGGGTGTAGAAAATACATCAGAAAATTAGTGCAGATTCACGAAAGAACTTAATTGGTATTGACTTAATTAAGAAGATAAGGTATAATTTAAGTACAAGATTAAGCTGATTTTTGCTTAAAGGAGTTTGAACTATGTCTGAAATTAAGATGATCGGAGCCCCTCTTCCGAATATGCCCTGGCAGGAAAAGCCTGCCGGCTG